>CABREZ010000025.1 GCA_902470035.1 uncultured Streptococcus sp.
ATAGCAAGCGTAAAAAGCAGGGATGACTCCTTCATATTTTTTTAAATCTGACATTCTTTTTTCCTTTCACGAGTGTTTACTAAATCCTAATTTTTCTTTTTTATTCTTTAAAACGAGCAAATATCTTTTCCATCAATCCAACCTGTAGGAAGGTCAGGCTAGAAAAACCAATCAAGAAGAAGACCATGAGCCCTAGTAGAAAGCTTAAGACAGAAGTCACAAAAACCATAGCTACTAGTAACAAGAAAGTCCCCATAACGAAAAACCACGGGAAATACAAACCAGATACAATCAGAGCTTTTTGAAGACACTCTACCCAAGTCAATCGGTAACGCGCTGCAATTGGATAGGCCGCTAACATGACCAGAACTAGGAAGATGAAGAGTCCTAGACACACAGCTTTTAAGGCCTGCATCGGCAAAGTTGTCTGGTTCCAAAAGAGGAGCAAGTCAAAGAGACAGATCCCTGAAACGAGCAACTCCATTCCTCCGAGCTGAAGGCCCAACTTCCAATTTTCACGAAAGGCGCTGATGTAGGTCCGAATAACTGGTAGGCGACGCTGGTGTTTGATCGCAAAAACCGTTTGATACAAACTAATCTTTGCGATCCCGATGGTGACAATCGGTAGACAGCTCAACACAAAAAGAAGATTGACTGTGACTAAGTCCGCTATTTTCTCGCTGATTCGCATCACCAGATTGTCTGTATTAAAAACTGTTTTGATCAATCCTGTTTCTCTTTGTGACATACCGTCTCCTTCCTGACTCTCTTAATCGATTAAAATTTTCACTAACTGTTTTCGAACGACTTCTTCTTGACCCGCATAACCATTTGGCTGATGAGGTTCCCCTGGGAAGAAAATTGCAAAATTATGATAACCCAGATGAAGTGGATAAGACTCCTGGCAATGGACAAAACCGATGTCCGATGCTTCATCAAATGCAATAGTCTCAGCTGTCACACGAGATCCATAACTCGAAAACTCATGCCCTTCTACCAATAAATGTAAATCGGCATATTTTTTGTGATGCTCAAAGCGATTGTTTTCTTCTTTATTGAGGATGTTTTCTTGAACAAGGAGAAAAACCTTATCCCCATCAATATCGTATCTCCCCAATTCAAAAGAATCCTTCCGATGCTCGTAGAGAAAGTCAATGGCTTTATCTAGATTGGGATGGATTCCCTTGTAAAAGGTGAGGTTTTTTAAATCATCAAATATCATACACTCATCCTTTCGATACTTCTTAGCGTCAAGAAAAGAAAACAAGTGATTTCTTCCCCAGCCCCTTCTAGGGCACCGAGGAGGTGTAGAGCCTGCAAGAGCCCTACACCTCCAAGCCTAGAAAAAAGTATCTGTACACTACTATCGTTTGTCCAAGCAGACGGCTTATCCTTTGACCGCTCCCATGGTAATCCCTTGAGTGAAGGATTTTTGGAAGACCAGGAAGACCGTAACGATTGGCACCGCAGCTAGGGCTGCCCCAGCCATGATCAAGCCATAGTTGGTTGCCATTTCAGCCTGCATAGTCGCTACCCCTAGTGAAATGGTCAGGTTTTGCCGAGAGGTCAGCATCACCAATTGCATAAAGTAGTCGTTCCAGGTGTTGATGAAGGTAAAGATGGCAAGAGCTGCAAATCCCGGCTTGACAATTGGGAAAGCAACGCTCCAAAAAGTCCGTAACTCTCCACAACCATCGATCTTAGCTGATTCTAAGAGTTCTGTTGGGATGTTCTCACTAAATTGCTTCATCAAGAAGACCCCGAATGGCCATCCGACCAGTGGCAAGATAACGGCTGCAAGGGTATCGTGGATTCCCATGAAGTTGATAATCCGTACCAATGGAACCAAGACAACTTGCTTCGGAAGGGCCATGGCTGCGATGAAGGTAGCAAAGAGAATTCGTTGCCCATAGAAGCGTTTCTTAGCCAAGACATAACCGGCCAAGGAAGAAGTCATACATACCAAAAGCATGGTTGCAAGGGAGATAAAGACACTGTTCCACAACCATTGTAGGGCTGGGTTTTGTACCATCAACTGTTGGAAGTTTTCCATGGTTGGTGTCTTTGGCCACCACTGAGGTGGAATCATAATGGTATCTGGTTGAGACTTAAAGGCACCTGTCAAAATCCAATAAAACGGGAAAATGAACAAGATTGTCAAAAGGAGCAAAATGATCGTTGAAATCACTGTAAAGGCAGTGATGGGTTTCTTTTGTGTTGGTTTCATCTGAGGCTCCTTTCTTTAGTATTCTACGTCGTTTCCGAGGATCTTGAATTGCGCA
The DNA here is from genome assembly GCA_902470035.1 of uncultured Streptococcus sp. Classification (GTDB taxonomy): domain Bacteria; phylum Bacillota; class Bacilli; order Lactobacillales; family Streptococcaceae; genus Streptococcus. The sequence goes on from CABREZ010000025.1 coordinate 2,283, forward strand.
AAACTGATAATGGCAATCATCACCGCAAGGAAGACACCCATGGTATTGGCATAACCGTATTCAGAGAGCTTAAAGGCTTTTTCGTAAAGGTAGTACATAAGGGTACTCGTTGAGTAGTTAGGACCACCGGATGTCAACAATTGGATCAAGGCGAAACATTGGAAAGAGTTAATAGTTGTAATGATCGCAATGTACAAGGTGGTTGGCAACAAGCTTGGCCATTTAATTTTCCAGAAAACTTGCAGTTCTGTCGCACCATCCACACGCGCTGCTTCTACGAGAGAATTATCAATATTTCCCATAGCTGCGATGTAGAGGATGATCGGTTGACCAACAGAGGTGGTCAACAAGATGATAATGATGGCCATCAAAGCCCAGTGTTTGTCCCCCAACCAAGAAATGTTTTGGTTGATGACATGTCCAGATTTCAATACAAAGTTCAAAATCCCTGATAGCGGGTCATAGATCCATTTCCATACAACCGTTACCGCTACACTCCCTGTAACAACTGGAAGGAAGAAGACAAAACGGTAGAAGGAACGTGCAATGGCATTTTGATGGTAGGTCTGAGAAGCCACAAACAAGGAGAACAATACTACGATTGGAACAGATCCGATAACGATGATGACAGTATTGATCAAGGACTTGATAAAGACCTTATCCGCAAACATGCGGGAATAATTTTCCAAACCAACAAATTTGAAGGAGGTCATCGAGTAGTTGAAGAAACTAGTGACAAACCCCATAATCATTGGTGCTAATACAAAGACAATAAAGAAGATTAAAATGGGTGCTAAGAATGCGTAGGAAACCAGCGTCTCCCTCATTCGGATTTTGTTTACCTTCACAATAAGGCACCTCCTGATGTTCTTTTTCTATTTTTATTACTTGATTCTTTATTTGAAGCAATTCCATATTGCTTCAAATAAAGAATCAATAGGAAGAATGAAAACACAAAGGCCCCTCTTTCAATCTACACATGGAGATAAGAAATCGAGGGGCCTATGCTTTCTTATTTCTATGAAAGGATCATTTGAATTTCATAGATGATCTATTTTTTCTGGATCGTTTCGTTTGCTTTTTCGGTGAATGTCTTCAAAGCATCTTCTGCTTTTTCATCTCCGTTTGAAACAGATTGCAACATTGGGAACCAAAGTGTACGCATTTCTGCAAAGCCGTCGATTGTGTTGTAGTATGGTGAGTAGTATTGAGTCCAAGTGCTGATGGTTTCCATCCGTTTGTCATCATACAATTTACCAAATGAGCTACGAACTGGGAAAGCACCTGTACGAACAACGTTCTTAGGACCCCATTCTTTGTCATCCGCGATGAATTGAACAAATTTCTTAGCTGCTGCTACTTTCTTCTCATCCTTGTTGTTAAAGACTGCAAAACCATTGACAAGGTATTCCAATTTTGGTTTGCCTGTATCAGATGGGAATGGCACTTCAACTACTTCAACTTTACTTGCTTCCAACAATTTAGCTTGGATACCGTTTTGTGAAGGTGCCCACAAGATAGTATAAGAAGTTTGACCGTTGGCAAAGTTTTGGATGTCTGCTCCACCGTCGAATTGGGAACCATTCATCATCAAGCCATCATTGATCCATTTAGAAGCTTTGTCTAAACCTTTGACAAATTTTGGATCATCTGTTGTATACTTGGTTACTTTTTCATCTGTTACAGAACCACCGTAAAGGTTGGCGATAAAGGCACGAGTACCTTGGTCTCCACCTTGACCATTACTGAAGAGGGATCCTGGTGTGTAACCTTTGTCTTTCAAAGCTTTCAAGACTTTTTCAAAGTCGTCTGTTGTCCAGCCTTCTTTGACAAGGTCTAGAACTCCTGCATCTTCTAACATTTTCTTGTTCATGGCCATGTAGAATGGTGCTGAACTGATTGGATACATGTAAGCAGTGTCGCCAGCCTTGCTAGCTTGGATGATATTGTCGTTGTTGACATCTTTTACAAAATCTTCAGTAAAGAGGTCGTTCAAATCAGCCAATTTACCATTTTTACCGTATTGGATGATCCGCCCTGGTGCGTCAAAGAGTACGTCTGGAGCAGTTCCAGCTTCGATAGCTGTTGTAATCTTTTCAGGACCAGATTTGAAGTCGATGGTTTCTAGTTTCACTTTGATATCTGGATTGGCTTTTTCGAAAGCTTCGATAATAGATTTTTCGTAGGTTCCTACACCATCATCAGCTTTCTCTTGAGTAAAGACAGGGAAGGCCCACCAAGTGATTTCTGTTTTACCAGAGTTATCGCTTGAAGATTCAGACTTGGATCCTCCTCCAGATCCACAAGCTGCAAGTGCTAGCACCGCTGCACCAGCTACCAACGAGCACAGTACTTTTTTCATTTTCATGTGATTTCTCCTCACGTTTGCGGTAAGATTTCTCTTACTTAGTGTATCCTCACTGAGGACGGTGGTCATTAAGTATTCTCATTTCTACTGGATGACTTCTCTCTTCCTAGCTTCCTCCTTGTCTCTTTTTACTGTTCTTTTTTCTATTTTAAAGCTGCGACGAAGCGTTCTGTAATTTCTTTAGGTCGCGTAATAGCTCCCCCTACCACAAGCCCTCTGACGCCCAGGTCATGAATTTCTTTGGCTTGTGCAGGATAGTGAATCTTACCTTCAGCAATCACATCGACACCCGCTTGGCAGAGTTGACGAATCAAGTCAATGTCAGGTCCGTCTACTTTCGGGCTGTAATCTGTGTAGCCCGATAAGGTCGTTCCGACAAAATCAACTCCTGCTTCGACGGCTGTTAAACCTTCTTCAAGGGTGCTGATATCTGCCATCAAGAGCTGATCAGGATATTTCTCCTTCACTTGCTGGATAAAGTCGACAATCGATAGACCGTCATGACGCGGACGTTTGGTACAATCCAGTGCAATCACTGCGATATCTAATACAGCCAATTCATCTACTTCTTTCATGGTAGCAGTAATGAATGGTTCTTCAGGAGGATAATCTCGTTTGATGATCCCGATAATCGGAAGCTGTGTCACTTCCTTGATCTCTTTGATATCGCGGACACTATTCGCCCGGATTCCAACCGCCCCTCCTTGCTCAGCTGCTTTGACCAAGAGAGGAATCACACCTCCAGCCTCTGTGTAGAGAGGTTCATGAGGAAGCGCCTGACAAGAAACGATAATGCCGTCTTTGATCTGTTGAATCAGTTCTTCTTTTGTGATCTTGGACATACATTCCATCTCCTTTGTTTATTACGACAACTCGAGTACTTGTAAAGTTATTATATAGTATTTTTAAAGCGCTTACAATATTAACTGACCAAATTGATTATAGTTTCATATTTTAAACTATTATTCCTTTCCTCTGAAACTAGTTTCAGAACTTCAGGTATTCTAAAACTTTTTAAGAATTTTTTTCCATTTCCAGATTTTAATACGAATAGTATAAGTGACCAAACAAAAAGAAAGAGGAAAACTAAATGACAACAGAATTCACACAAAAATTCACACCCTTAACAGAAGCAGAATTGACACAAGTCGATGGGGGAGCTATCCCATTGGTTGCTTGGATCCTTGCTCATCCCTATCTATCTGGCACTATTGCTGGTGGTGTAACAGCTGTCGGAACTGCCATTTGGGGAGCATTTAAATAATTAATATGAAGGAGGAAAGCAATGATAGACCAAGTACAATTTAGAGATCTCACGCATGAAGAATTAAGTGATATTAATGGTGGAGGACTCCCTTTTCTGTTAGTTTTCGCTTACGGTTTTTCTTCTGCTTATATCGGGACAACAAAACTGATCGATGCATTTCATAGTAATATGACACGAAAATGGTAAAGGAGGAGACTTATGAGTCTGGTATTTATCACCCTCATCCTTTTGACAGGATACTGCATTCTTGATAAAAAAGCACCCAAGCAGGTAGAAGGGTACTTTCCTAAATTTGCTATTGCCTTCATGGTTACTTTCACCATTCTGAACGAGGCAATTGATTTACTCTACACAATTTTACATTAAGGAGGACAGCTATGGATACAAGCATCCATTATACTTGCTTAACAGAAGCTGAACTGGCGACCATTGATGGAGGAGCCTCCGTCTTTGACTCGGCAAAATTCATCGTTCAAACATGGAATATTTTATACAATTCCGGACGTGATTTTGGCCGTAGTATCATCAATGGTATCATGCACTAGAAAGGAGCAAGCATGAAACTCGAAGAAACACGTTTTAGAAGCTTGTCCGAGCAGGAACTCAGCCATGTGGACGGTGGATCCGTCTGGCTGGCAGTCGGACTAATCGCCACCCCTCTCATCATGGGGACCTTTGCCGGAGCCTTTGACGAATACGCTCGCAAACGAGGCAAATAGTAACACTTCTTTATCATCTCACTTAACAGTACAAAAATCCCAGCTATCTTCTTATAGCTGGGATGTTCTATTGTTAAACGACCCTTTTAAGCCGAAAAAATGGACTAGAAAGAGAATTTCTAGTCCATTTTTCTATCTTATTTAGGTGATAGAACCATCCAACTTCTTAGCTGAGGTCGTTATCAATAATGACTTTCAAGGCATTATTTTCGCCAGCATGTTTGAAGATTTCGTATGCCTTTTCTGCTTCTGAAAGTTTGAAGTGGTGGGTCACCAACTTCGTCGCATCAATCTTACCAGATTTCAAGACGTTAAGAAGCATCTCAGTTGTATTGGCATTGACCAAACCGGTATTGAGCGTGATGTTCTTGATCCAAAGGTCATCAAGATTGAAGCTAACTGGCTTCCCATGCACTCCAACGTTGGCAATATGACCGCCGACAGAGATAATATTTTGGCAGACATCAAAGGTTGCTGGATAGCCCACACATTCCATAGAGATGTCAACACCACGACCATCGGTCACTTCATTGATAAAGGCCTTGATTTCATCAATATCACTTGAACAAATCGTATGAGTAGCTCCAAACTTCTTAGAAGCTTCGAGACGTGATTCTGACAAGTCTACCATGATAATGGTAGCTGGTGAGAAGAATTGTACTGTTAAGAGAGCTGCTAAACCGATTGGCCCTGCACCAACGATACAAACGTTGTCTCCAGGTTTCACGTGAGAAGGAAGAACACCAATTTCATAGGAAGTTGGAAGAATGTCTGAGAGCATAACCAGGGCTTCATCATCTACAGAAGCAGGTGCATGATAGAGACTACCGTCTGCGTGAGGGATATGGACATACTCTGCTTGGGTACCGTTGATCAAGTGACCAAGGATCCAGCCCCCATCTTCACAGTGGGAAGGCAAGCCACGTTTACAGTAGTAGCAAGTGTTACAAGCTGTTACGCAAGAGATGATAACCTTGTCTCCTACCTTAAAGTTCGTAACCGCATCGCCGACTTCTTCGACAATCCCAATTCCTTCGTGACCCAGGATGGTCCCTTCCTTACAAGCTGGAACATCTCCTCCCAAAATATGGAGGTCTGTTCCACAAATGGTCGTTTTCACTAAACGAACAATCGCATCAGTTGGTTTCTTGATCACTGGTTTTGGTTGATCAATCAACTGAAGATTTCCTGCCGATACATATGTTGCTGCTTTCATAAGCGACTCCTTTTTTGTTGGTTTTATCAAACCATTTTATTGCAGTTTTACTTTGTGAATATTATAACATATAAAGTAAGCGCTTGCAACATATTTATTAGATTTCTTTAAAAGATATTTTTCGATCACAAAAATCAATTCCTAGCGTTAAAACAAAGAAAAATCCCCCGCTCTTTTGAGCGAGGGATAGCTGATAAACATCAGTTGTTCAGTAGCATCTTATTTACGACGTCCTGGACGTTCTTTGTAACCATAGTATGCATCTTCGATGATTTCTTGCATATGGTCTACCATTGGAAGACGTGGGTTAGCTGGTGAACATTGATCTTCGTAAGCAAGGAAGGCCAATTCGCGAGAATGTTTCTTCCATTCTTTTTCATCGATTCCTTGTGCTTTGAAGTTCATTTCGATACCTACGCGCTCACCGAGTTCGTAAACAGCTTTCGCGAAAGATTCAACCCCTTCTTCTGGTGTAGAAGCTGGAAGTCCAAGCATACGAGCGATGTCTTGATACTTCTCATCTGCACGGTAGTAGTTGTACTTAGGCCATGTTGCTGTCTTAGCTGGGCGTGTACCGTTGTAGCGGATCACGTATGGAAGCAAGATCGCATTGGTCCGTCCGTGGATGGTGTGGAATTGCGCACCGATCTTGTGGGCCATTGAGTGAGAAATACCGAGGAAGGCATTGGCGAAGGCCATACCTGCGATAGTTGACGCATTGTGCATCTTTTCGCGTGAATGGAAGTCCGCGTTCTTCACTGAGCTTTCCAAGTTTTCGAAGACAAGTTTGATGGCTTGAAGCGCAAGACCATCTGTGTAGTCACTTGCCATTTGAGATACGTAAGCTTCAGTCGCGTGAGTCAAGACGTCCATACCAGTATCAGCCGCAACAGATCCTGGAACTGTCAATACCAAAGCAGGGTCTACGATGGCAACGGTTGGTGTCAATGAGTAGTCAGCGATTGGGTATTTACGGTTGTTTGCTTTATCAGAGATAACGGCAAATGGTGTTACTTCAGATCCTGTACCAGATGTTGTTGGGATGGCAATGAATTTCGTCTTCTTACCAAGCAATGGGAATTTGAATGCACGTTTACGGATATCCATGAATTTTTGAACCAAGTCACGGAAGTCCACTTCTGGTTGTTCGTAGAAGAGCCACATTACTTTGGCCGCATCCATTGGTGATCCACCACCAAGAGCAATGATGGTATCTGGTTTGAAGGAACGCATGATCTCTGTACCACGTTCAACAGTTGTGATGTCTGGATCTGGTTCTACGTCTGCAAAGATTTGGTAAACTACCTTATTGCGACGAAGGTCAAGCTGTTCGATGATGCGATCAAGGAAACCAAGCTCTACCATAGCGTGGTCTGTAACGATCATGACACGTTCAACGTCACGACATTTTTGTAGGTATTCAATTGAATCACGTTCAAAGTATGTTTTTGAAGGAAGTTTCATCCATTGCATGTTATTTCTCCGGCGTCCGACTTTTTTGATATTCAAGAGGTTGATGGCACTAACGTTGTCCCCAACAGAGTTGCGTCCGTAAGAACCACATCCAAGTGTTAATGATGGCAAGAAGGCATTGTAAACATCCCCGATACCACCGAAAGTCGAAGGAGAGTTGCAGATCACACGAATGGCTTTAACTGCTTTACCAAATTCTTTGGTCAATTCTTCGTCAGCTGTATGGATGGCTGCTGAGTGACCAAGACCGTTGAATTCAACCATTTGGCGAGCTTTGTTAATTCCGTCTTCACGGCTTTCAGATTTCAAGACAGCGATGACTGGTGACAATTTTTCACGAGTCAAAGGCTCTTTTTCACCAACTTCTTTACATTCTGCAGCAAGGATATTGGTTCCTTCTGGGACTGAAAAGCCAGCTTGTTCAGCGATCCATGCTGCTGGTTTCCCAACGATGTCCGCATTCAACTTCGCACCTGCACAGTTTTTGCTGTTGGCTTTTACGCCGAAGCAGAACTCTTCAAGAAGGGCTTTTTCTTTTTTGTTAACGAAGTAAGTGTGGTAAGATTTGAACTCTTCAACAAACTCATCGTAGATTTCTTTATCGATGATGACCGCTTGTTCAGATGCACAGACCATTCCGTTGTCAAATGATTTAGACATAACGATATCGTGTGCTGCTTGGCGGATGTTGGCTGATTTTTCAACATAGGCAGGAACGTTTCCGGCACCTACCCCAAGAGCTGGCTTCCCGCAAGAGTAGGCCGCTTTAACCATGGCATTTCCACCTGTTGCAAGGATAGTCGCAATCCCTTCGTGGTTCATAAGGGCACTGGTTGCTTCCATAGATGGTTGTGTAATCCATTGCACACAGTTTTCAGGAGCTCCTGCTTTAATCGCTGCATCGCGGACGATTTGTGCCGCATGAGCTGATGATTCTTGAGCGGATGGGTGGAAAGCAAAGACGATAGGGTTCCGTGTCTTCAAGGAAATCAATGCTTTAAAGATTGCTGTTGAAGTTGGGTTGGTTGTAGGAGTGATCCCGCAAACGACTCCGACTGGCTCAGCAATCAAGGTCAAACCAGTGACGTCATCTTCTGAAATGACACCAACTGTTTTCGTGTGACGCATGTTATTTACTACGTGTTCACAAGCGAACAAGTTCTTAGTCGCCTTGTCTTCAAAGACCCCACGACCAGTTTCTTCATAGGCATGAAGAGCGAGCTCACCGTGTGCGTCAAGAGCAGCTACAGATGCTTTCGCCACAATGTAGTCGACTTGTTCCTGATCCAATTTGCGCATTTCTTCAAGCGCAACAAGCGCTTTTTGCACCAACTCGTCTACGTGTTTTTCAGCAGCGAGTTTCTTTTCTTCAGGTGAGAGAGTTTTTTTATCAGCCATTTGATGCTTTCCTCCAATGTTTGAAACCCTTATCCTTTTCCGGAACTTTTTCTTGTTTTCAGAAACTTTCAAGAATAGTGTAAGAAATTTCGATTTGTTAATTTTTTCACAATATTATTGTACTCTATTTTAGAAAATTTGTAAATAGTTTCACAAAGATTTTTTTAACTTTTTTCCATGAATCCTCCTTCTCCTTCTATACAGGAGTATTTTCAAGAAAAAATTGAAGGAATTTTTTGAGAACGCACTTCAATTTCACAAACAAATATTTTCACGCAATTTTTGTAAGCGTTTTCTTAATTTTACTAGAAAAAGCAATTTTCTTCAAGTGAAAATTGCTCAAATCATATAGTAAATTTTACGGTTTAACCGGTCCCTGATTGGCTTGATCAACTGCTTCTTTCACGACGTTGGCATACAAATTTCCTCCAACATCGATGGAACCATCTGATTCTAAACCAAAGTGGACGCTATCCGTTCCAGCCCAAATAGCCGGGTTATCGATAGCCACTTGGTACCAGTCTGCTACATAGACATAATCATATTTTTTAGCCAATTCCAGCTGATACTGTCGAGTCTGAACGGTGACGCTCTTGCTATCATTTGCTTCACGTCCATCATATGGGGTCACAAAGATTAAGCGATGTCCTTTTGGTAGTTCTTGAACAAACTTATCCAACAATTCTTGATAATTATTAGAAGAGTTAGTTCCAAGTGCGATCACCACGTTCTTGAGTAAGACTCTATTGGCAATATCTGTTTCATATACTTTTAAGCCTGAGTCCAGATTGCGACTCACCAAAGCATCTAATTGGATATCTGGCAGAACTTGTTTCAGATAATCTGATGCCCGAAGGTTTACAGAATCTCCGATCATGGTCACGCCATCTGACACATTGTAGGAAGTCGCTGAAGCATTGTCAACTTGGGCACGCGTGATCTGCATCTTGCTGTCAGATTGACGAAGCCCTTCGGTAATCAGGTTTTCATCAAAGGCTCCGACGCGTGGCGCAAAGAGTGCAATCCCAAACATGAGCAAGGTCAAGGGAATCGCGCTGTAAAAGAGTGGTTTCGTGAAACTTCTGAGATCCATCGAGATCCCAAAAATCTTCGGTTCACGTCCAGCCAAGGTTGGTTCAATAATATAAAAACTCAAGGCAGCAAGACTAAAGGATACAAGCGCTGTTAGTAGAGAAGCCCATCCATTGGTCATTAATTGAGAAAAGATGATGTAAAATGGCCAGTGGAAGAGATAGACCCCATAACTTGTATCCGCAATAAAGGTAATTACTGCAGGCTCCTTCTGATCTGGCGTCTTTTCATGAAGGACACGCGTCATCACAATCATCACAGATGCAGCAAGAGTCGCTACTAAAAATCCAAATAAATAGGTCCAAACACTATCAAAGGGAAGGATAAAGGTCAAGACCAACAAAACTAGAAAAGCACCCGCTAAAATCGCTAATGTCTTCTGTAGAGACAACTTCTTCACTAATTGAGTAAGATTTGGGCTGGTCGTCGTAATCCCTGTCACTGTCGCTAAAGCACTCCCCACAAAGAAAGGAAAGACGTGAGCGATACTAGAAAAGTAGACATTGGACAAATTCTTGGTGACCAGTGCTCCGACAAAGAAGGTCAGGAAGGTTACCAAAAAGAGACCTGTCGAAGATAGGAAGATATAGCCTCTATATTGGCCAACTGACTTAGCTTTTTTACCCAGAAACCAAGCCAAGAGCGCCCAGAGGACGTAGTAATGAACTTCAAGAGCCAAACTCCAAGTATGAATGAAAAGATGGGGGATGAACTGACTTTCGTAACTTCCGCCACTTAACATCTCATAGAAGTTGGTCACAAAGCCAAAGACGGCCGCAATCTGTGTCCCAATCCCAGCAATAAAGTCTCGTCTGACCAAGAAGGTAAAAGGCATGACGAGCAAGACCATAAAGACTAGAGGAGGAACAATCCGGTAGAAGCGTCGTCTAAGGAAGCCCTTGAGATCAATTTTTTGATGACGGGCAAACTCATCGATCAGAAGAGCCGTGATCAAAAATCCTGAGAAAGTAAAGAAGATATCGACTCCAATAAATCCACCAGGAAAAACTTTTTGGAAGAAATGGTAGAGAAGAACGAGAAGGAGTCCCGTTATCCGTACCAATGAAAACCATTTAATTCGCATTTTGATAAATTCCTTGTTTAAACGTTCCCTTATAGACGACATTTTGTTCTGTCGTCAAGGTTCCCTGGCCTTCAGGTTGGCCATTGACAAATTGCCCTTCATATTTCCAACCAGCCTTGGCTGTAAAGGTTCCATAACCACTAAAGGTCCCATTGACAAAATTGCCCTTGTAGGTGTCTCCATTCTCAAAAGTCACCGTCCCTTGGCCATTCATCTTGCCTCGAACGACACTTCCGTCGTAGCGAATAGCTCCCTGATCGAGGGTCAACACACCTCCGAAAGGAATGGAGGAAAGAAATACCCACAAAGCAGACAGAACAATAATCCCCAAGGACAATCGTTCAATATTCTCTCTCGTAACATAGACCTTATAGGTCTTATATAATTCTTTTATTTTTTCCATATTCTGATCATTCTTTTTATCTTCAACCGGTTAGTCCTTTAAGAAGCAAGTCTGAAACTAATCTTCTAATCGTTTCGACCACTCTTGACAACCAGCTAGAACTCGACGATAGGTCTCTTCGAAATCTCCTGTGTACCATGGATCTGGGACACTTTCTCCTGCAAAGAGATGAATCTTATGCTCTGTTCCAGGCGGTGCCATTCGTTTGAGGTCAGCCACATTGTTTTCATCCATTCCTAAAATCAGATCAAAGGTATGAAAATCTTGGTCACTGATTTGAAGGGATGTTTTAGAAGCATCATAGGGCACGCCATGACTACGAAAAATCTTTTGAGTCCCTTGGTGAATAGGGTTCCCGTGCTCCCAGTTAGAAGTGGCACGGCTTTCAATCTCATACTGGTTGGTCAAATCCTTCATGACAAACTCCGCCATAGGGCTCCGACAAATATTTCCTAAACACACAAATACGATGTTTTTCATGACAGCACCTCCTTTCTATTATAACAGAATGTAAGAAAAATATAATCTGCTAAAATTATAATTTTGAGGCAAGACGAAAAAAGCCTGTCCACCGTTGAGGCGGGCTGACTTTCTTTTTTATTCAGGCAGGATGATCTGAAGGGCTGGCCATTTGCGTTTCCAATCTTTCTTTTTCATGCGTTCTGTATAAACCGCCAAACGCTCTGGGCTGGCTAAAAAATGTGGTGTCGGCTGAACGATAAAGTCTTCGATATCCCTGGTCCCATAGGGGAGAAAAAGCTCTAGCTGACCATCTTTCCTTAAGCGAACCGCAAGTGCCGTACACTGCTCAGGGTATTTGGAAACAGCATCACAGGCACTGTTGTAGGGAGATGTCCCTGGGCTATGTTGGTGCATGTAGACTTGGTTTTTGACTTCCCAAGCGTACTGAGGGTAGGTCTTCTTTAATGTCTGCTCGATCTGCTGAGTCTCCTCATAGCTGATCGCAGGGTCATAAAAGACCAGATCCAGATCCGTCGTCGCATCAAACCCTGATTTTCCAGAGAGCTGGTTCCAGATGAAATTGCGCACCGCACCAGCTGCAAGCCAAGCGTCTGCCAGGTTGAGATCCCGAATAATGGCCAAGACAGTCATCATCTCTTGGTCCGCTTGGATTTGCTCTACTATCGCTTTTTCCGTCAGCATCTTCTTTTAGTCTCCATTGTAGGGATAACCCAGGTGTTCATAAGCTTTGCGGGTCGCCACGCGCCCTGTCCGGGTCCGCATGATAAAGCCTTTCTGAATCAAGTAAGGTTCATACATGTCTTCTACGGTCTCGCGTTCTTCAGCAATATTGACCGATAGGGTCCCAAGGCCGACCGGGCCACCTCCGTACATTTCAATCATAGTGCGCAGGATCTTTTGATCGACATAGTCCAGCCCTTCATGATCCACATCCAGCATGGAAAGGGCCTTGTCGGTAATGGTGTCATCAATCAAGCCATCGCCCATAATCTGGGCAAAATCGCGCACCCGTTTGAGCAAACGGTTGGCAATCCGGGGAGTCCCACGACTACGAAGAGAAAGCTCTTCAGCGGCTTCGTGGGTAATCTCCATCTCAAAAATCTCGGCGGTCCGCTCGACAATCTCTGTCAAATCATCTTGCTCGTAGTATTCCATATGGCCCGTAATTCCAAAGCGAGCGCGCAAGGGATTGGACAGCATACCCGCTCGAGTCGTCGCCCCAATCAAAGTGAAAGGAGGGAGGTCTAGATGGACACTCCGGCTAGTCTCGCCAGCACCAATCATGATATCGATGTAAAAATCTTCCATAGCACTGTAGAGCACTTCTTCGACTGACATAGGCAGACGGTGGATCTCATCGATAAAGAGAACATCGCCCGGCTCTAAGTCATTAAGGATAGCTACCAAGTCACCAGCCTTTTCAATGACAGGACCGGAAGTCTGCTTGAGGTTGACTCCCAGTTCATTGGCAATGACAAAAGCCATAGTGGTTTTCCCCAGTCCCGGAGGGCCAAAAAGAAGGACATGATCCAGCGCTTCATCACGAAGCTTTGCTGCTTCAATAAAGATTTTTAGCTGGTCCTTGACCTTATCCTGGCCGATATATTCATGTAAATATTGCGGGCGCAGCGTCCGTTCAACAGCCTCTTCGTCGCCCATGATTTCATTGTCTAAAATTCTACTCATACAGTCTATTATAGCAAAAAATGACGTCTCTGATGATTTAAAATCATATTCTATTCAATATATCACTAATTATTGATTGTTGGGTGTTGGGAATCGATTCCCCTCTTAAACTACCTTGTTTCTTTTTAAGGAACGTACCTAAACTCGCTGATGTTCGTGAAAAATAAAGATCGTAGTTCTCACTACCGTTCGAACTGCGTCAACGTACCTAAGTTCACTAACGTTTGCTAAGGTACGTAGAA
>CABREZ010000026.1 GCA_902470035.1 uncultured Streptococcus sp.
AACGACGAAGAGCATCGTCAAGAGATTCATTCTTACGTACTACTGTTTTTGACATGTTTTTCACTCCCTTCAAGTTCAAGATCTATTCTATTCTACACGGAATTCAAAAGATTGTCAAGAAAAAGTTAAAGGAATTCATCTCTCACCATCATCTTATCTTCAAAATTATTCTTGAATTTCAGATTTTGGAAAATCCTTTCATTCATAACAATCATAGAGGTTTAACACTGCTTGTTCTAATCTTTCAAATTCCTCCCAGTAATTCGTTGGGAGATTGCTAATTCTACTTAGATCATTCTCATCAAAATGATAGACCAGATGGCGCAAGATTTGATTTTTAATCCAACGCAAGTCTCTTAGTTGCTCGATGCTGACTGATTCCAATACTACTAGGTACTGACAAAGAGCAGCGAGTGACTCCGAATGAAACACTTTCTTCTCATTCAAATAACATAGAAAACTAAAATGATCAGCTCTTCTATTATATTCTTTTCTTTCATCCCAACTCCTTTTATAAAAACTATTTATTCTGCAAAAGATAAAAACACTTTCCGTAGTGACTACGAAAAGTGTTCTGGTCTTACTTATAAAGGAAGGTAAAGAGGGCAATAGCAACGATTGCAGCCAAAATTGGTGCTACAACTGGTACCCAAGCATACCACCATTTTGAATCTCCCTTATGTTCTCCTAAGACAGATTTTGGAAGGAAGGCGTGAACCATACGTGGACCAAGGTCACGTGCAGGGTTCAAACCAGGTCCTGTAGGACCACCAAGTGATGTCACCAAAGCCATAACGAGGAATCCAAGTGCCAAGTGAGCAACTCCTAAACCAGGAGCATGTGCTTGTGACAAAGCCAATTTTGCGGCTGTTGAAGAAGCATCAAAAATCCCTCCCTGCTCAGTCGCAGCTCTTTGAGCTAGAGAAGCAACCTCTGCACCAAAGAAGTGTTTTGTCAAGCCAAGTGCACCGAAGAAAAGGACGAATGATCCAGCAAACTCATTGACGAAACCATTGATGGTTGCTGCTTTACGTGATTCTGGAGTTCCTTTATCCAAGCTAGAAATCGTTGAGAATGTTCCCAAGATATTGTTTGGATTTTCAGTTTGAAGGTAGTAAGGACGGTGAGTCGCAACGACAACCAATTGCCCAAACATGGCTCCAAGAATTTGAGCAACGATGTAGTATAAAACATTTTCCCAAGGGAAGAGTCCGCTAACTGCAAGACCAATCGTAAAGGCAGGGTTGATATGGTTACCAGAAACGTTACCAAACATTAAGGCTGGCATCATAACACCTATTCCGTAGCCAATCGCAATCACGAGCCATCCACTTTGATGCCCCTTGGTACCCTTCAACTCAACGTTTGCAACGGCACCATTTCCTAAAATAATCAATAATGCTGTTGCAATAAATTCGGTCGCAACTTTAACCCAAAAATCAAATTGCATTTTTGAATAATCTCCTTATAAAAAAAATAATAATAATTTATTCTAACAGATTATCAAACACTTGTAAATAAACCGAACATTATTTTTAAAAATATATCTCAATCCCCTGATTCATTCTTTTTAATCCTTGTACTCTCCTCCACTTTCTATTTATCTCCGAATTATGATACAATAGGACTAGCTACACATCACAAAGGAGATCTCATGTCTGAAATCTATGACATTACCATTATCGGTGGAGGCCCTGTAGGGCTCTTTGCTGCCTTCTATGGCCATATGCGTCAAGTAAAAGTAAAATTGATTGATTCCCTTCCTCAACTAGGTGGTCAACCCGCTATTCTCTATCCTGAAAAACGAATCCTGGATGTCCCTGGTTTTACGAACTTGACTGGAGAAGAATTGTCCCAACGGTTGATCGATCAATTAGAAACATTCGAGACTGACATTTGTCTGAACGAAACTGTTTTGGACATTCGTAAAAACGAGGATCACTTCCTCATTGAAACCAATAAAGACCAGCATTTCAGTCGTGCTGTTATTATTGCGATGGGTGGTGGTACCTTTAAACCTCGTCCTTTAGAAGTGGATGGGGCTGAAGAATTCGAGAACGTTCACTACCATGTTTCAAATATCCAACAATATGCCGGCAAACAAGTTGCTATTCTAGGAGGAGGAGATTCTGCTGTCGATTGGGCCCTAGCCTTTGAAAAAATCGCACCGACAACTCTGGTCCATCGTCGTGATAATTTCCGCGCTCTCGAACATAGCGTTGAAGAATTAAAGACTTCTTCTGTCTCTATTCAAACCCCTTATGTTCCAAGTCATTTAATCGGAGAAAATGGTCGTGCTAGCCACTTGGAAATTACCAAGGTTAAATCAGATGAAACCCAATTACTCTCTATCGATGAACTCTTTGTCAACTATGGCTTTAAATCATCCGTTGGGAAATTGAAAGAATGGGGCTTGGACCTCCAACGCCATAAGATCCTCGTGAACCGCAAACAAGAGACCAGCCGAGAAGGAATCTACGCTTGTGGGGATTGTTGCTTCTACGAAGGAAAGATCGATTTAATTGCGACTGGATTAGGAGAGGCTCCGACTGCGGTAAATAATGCAATAAACTACATTTATCCAGATAAGAAAGTTCAACCAGTCCATTCGACTAGTTTGTAAGAAAAACCTTTGAATCAAATGATTCAAAGGTTTTTTCTTATAGTTCATCTAGCTCATTAGCTATCTTATTGATTTTTCGCAAGCGATGATTGACCCCACTTTTGGTTAAGGGAGTTTTCAGAGCATCCGCAATTTGCTGGATGGAATAGTCGGGATTCTGGATTCGAACATAGGCAACTTCCTGAAGCTCAACCGGAAGACCACCTAATCCAATAGTATCCATAATTTTGACGATATTGTTAATGGTCTTCATACTAGCCGTGACCGTCCGCGCAATATTGGCCATTTCAGCATTATTGGCTCGATTGAGATCATTGCGCGCTTCTCGCATGACCTTGACAGACTCAAATTCTTCCAAAGCCTGCTTGGCTTCTACCAAGATGAGGAAATCAATAATATCCTCTGCCCTCTGCAAATAGGTGACGACTCCTTTTTTGCGTTCGATGGTCTTGGCATCTAACAAAAAGTGTTGCATCAGGTTGGCCAAGTCCTGAGCATGGTCAGAATAAACAGAGCTAATTTCTAATTGATAGCGACCAGACTCCGGATCCTTGATGGTACCACTTGCTAAGAAAGCGCCTCTCAGATAAGCTCGACTCGCTTCATCTTCTTCTAAAATTCTTGGATCAATCCCCGTCTCAATACCAAAGAAAGAATCTGCTAAGTGCAGGTCTGCAAGAATCTCTTCGACTTTTTCATCGATAGAAACAGTATAGACGCGATTCTTTTTTAAATTGGTCTTTTGATGGTGACGAATGTCCGATTTGACCTGATAAAACTCTACAATTAATTCATAGATATGGCGGGCAATCTTAGCGTTCTCCGTTGTCAAAGACAAACTTAAGCCCCCCATACTTAGACCCAAACTACCTGACATCTTAATCAGAGCAGACAACTCACTTTTCTCAAAGCGATGAAGGGTCAAGAGCTCTTCTTTTACTTTAATGGTAAAACTCATTTAATCACCTGTACAATTTGCATCAACTCATCTACCACAGCTTCTCCATCATGGAAGGCGCCGCCGTTTTCCAAGCGAAGGAAATTAGAGGAAATGACCCGGGGGACCTGAGATTTTAGACCTGCGAAATCATGTTCCACTTGAACCAAATATTCGTCAAAGCGATTCGTATCCATATATTCTTGAGGTACTTTTTCAATATTGACCAAAACAGTATCAATAAAGGGCTTCTTCAAGTGTTTATGAAGAACGAAAACATGGTCACTATCTGTAAAGTGTTCTGTCTCCCCACGTTGGGTCATGATATTGCAGACATAAGCGACCTCTGCTTTTGTTTCAAGCAAGGCCTGACCAATTTCTTCAATCACTAGATTGGGAAGAATCGATGTAAAGAGGGATCCTGGTCCTAAAATCACCATATCACTTTCTAAAATCGCATCTACTACTTTTCGACTCGCTTTCGGCGTCTCATCGTTATAGGTATTGGTGACATAGACATAATCAATCATGCCCTCATGATGGGCGATTTCACTCTCACCAGCCACCTCTGCCCCATCCATAAAGACGGCATGAAGGGTCAATGGTGTATCACTAGAAGGATAGATTTTTCCTGTCGTATGGAAAAATTTAGTCAGCAATTGCATGGCATTATAAGTCGATCCCTGCATTTCAGAAATCCCGGCAATGATCAAATTCCCAAGAGGATGACCAGCTAGTGGCCCATCTTCTTCTGCAAAACGATATTGAAAGACTTTTTCATAAAAGCGAGGCATGTCTGACATTGCTACTAGCACATTTCGCAAGTCGCCCGGTGGTGTCAATTGATGAATGTTTTTCCGAAGTTCTCCAGAACTACCCCCATCATCCGCTACTGTTACAATGGCTGTAATTTCAACATCTTTTTTTCGAAGGCTGTCCAAAATAACGGAAATCCCTGTACCGCCTCCGATGACGGTCATCTTTGGTTTTCTCATGAGCGATTCACCGTTTCTTTCCGTCGGTCTTTGTCGCGATGACTCATATTCACCGTCCAATCTTTCGCTAAATCCCTTCCAAGACGAGCTGCAAAGGCTACTGAACGGTGTTGACCACCTGTACAGCCCAATGCAATCGTCAAAACAGATTTCCCTTCTCGCTTGTATGCAGGTAAGATAGGAGCAATCAAATCGTATAGATGGCGATAAAACTCCTCTGACTCTTGATGGTCCATGACATAGTTAAAGACATCATCATCCAAGCCTGTTTGATTTCGTAACTCTGGTTTGTAATAAGGATTCGGTAAGAAACGAACATCAAAGACCAAGTCCGCATCTAAAGGCAAACCATACTTAAAGCCAAAGGACATGACTTCAATCCGAAACTCAGGTTGACTATCTTGTCTGGAGAATTGTTCAGCAATCACTTTTCGAAGATTACGAGGAGTTAATTCTGTCGTATCAATGACATTTTGGCTCATGTTTTTTAGCGGAGCCAAAAGTTCCCGTTCCAACGTAATCCCATCCAAGACACGCCCATCCGCAGCCAGTGGGTGACTCCGACGAGTCTCTTTGTAGCGCGCGACCAATTCACTATCGGTCGCATCCAAAAAGAGAATTTTAAAATCAATTTCTTCGTGGTTCTCTAATTCGTCCAAAATGGAGCGAATTTCTGCGAAGAAAGACCTGCTCCGCATATCCACAACGAGAGCCAACTTATTATTGTCCATCGACAGTTGAATCAGCTCAATAAATTTCGGCAAGAGAGCTGGTGGCATATTGTCGATAGTGAAATACCCCATATCTTCAAAGGATTGAATGGCTACGGTCTTTCCTGCACCACTCATTCCTGTCACAATGACCAGTTGAATTGTTTTTTCTGTATCTGTCATCCTAATCACCTTTTCCTTACAAAAAAGGAGGAGACCATCATCTTTCCAGTTGGTCAGTCGATGGCTCTCACTCCAGCATTCTTATTTCCCGAATGCATTCCTCTATTCAGACTATACTTCTGCAATGACTTCAATTTCAACTTTGACATCGCGTGGCAAGCGAGCCACTTCTACTGCAGAACGTGCTGGAAATTCACTTGAAAATGCTGTTTTGTAGACCTCGTTAAAAGGGACAAAATCATTCATATCACTTAAGAAACAGGTTGTTTTAACCACGTGATCAAAGTCCGTTCCAGCTTCCTCAAGGATAGCAGCAATATTCTTCAACACTTGCTGGGTTTGTTCTTGGATAGTTTCTCCAACAATTTCACCTGTTTCTGGTGAAAGCGGAACTTGCCCACTTGCAAATAAAAGATTGCCCACAATTTTTCCTTGAACATAAGGTCCAATTGCTGCCGGTGCTTTGTCTGTGTGAATTGTTTTTGCCATTTTCTTCTCCTGATTCCTAATTTTCACTGGATGCTGCTAATTTTTCCCGTTCTAAGCGTAACTTACGTTTGGGATTCAGCTTATTAAAGAGTTCTTCCAATTTTTCTGCATTCCAAACGTCTGCAGCAGAGACAAAATTTCCGTCTTTATCACGAAAGGATATAGGTTTATCTCCCATCTTCTTCTCCTCTTTAGCTCTAACTAGTCAACAAATTCAAATTCGAATTTACCTATACGTACGATATCTCCATCTTTGGCACCACGCGCACGAAGGGCTTCATCGACACCCATTCCACGCAATTGACGCGCAAATTTCATGACAGACTCGTCGCGATCAAAATTGGTCATATTGAAGAGCTTCTCTAGCTTATCACCTGACAAGATCCAAGAAGCATCATCATCGCGATTGATCTCGAAGGCTGGTTGTTCCTCATCAAAGCCGTAGTAGACTTCTTCTTGCGCCATATCTTCTTCTGTATAGAGCAAGAATTCTGGGGTTTTGTCTAACAAGTCTGCTGTTGCTTCTAACAAGTTGTCCAAACCTTGATGCGCTAAACTAGAGATTGGGAAGATTTGTGGCAGTTCATCAAACTCGTCGTAGTTGGCCGCCAATTTTTTCTTGAACTCTTTCAAATTTTCCTGGCTCTCTGGCATATCCATCTTATTCGCCACGATAATCTGAGGACGTTCCATCAAGCGAAGATTATATGTTTCAAGCTCTTTGTTGATTTGAATGTAATCTTCATAAGGATCTCGTCCTTCACTGGCTGACATATCGATGATATGCAAGATAACACGGGTGCGCTCGATGTGACGGAGGAACTGAGTTCCTAGTCCGACCCCTTGGCTAGCTCCTTCGATCAATCCAGGAAGGTCTGCGACTGCAAAGGATTCACCTGACGGCGTCCGAACCATCCCCAAGTTTGGAACGATAGTTGTAAAATGATAGGCTCCGATTTTTGGTTTGGCAGATGTAATCACACTGAGAAGAGTTGATTTTCCTACTGATGGGAAGCCAACCAAACCAACGTCTGCCAAGACTTTGAGTTCTAATTCGAGTTCGCGTTCCTGACCAGGTTCCCCATTTTCTGAAATCTCAGGTGCTGGATTTTTAGGAGTGGCAAAACGGATATTTCCGCGTCCTCCACGTCCACCATGGGCAACAATGTACTCTTGCCCATTTTCAACCAAGTCGGTAATGACCTTGCCTGTCTCAGCATCTCGGACAGTCGTTCCTTGGGGAACTCGTACATAGAGATCTTCTGCTCCCCGTCCGTGCATTCCTTTGGTCATTCCCTTTTCCCCATTTTGGGCTTTAAAATGCCGGTTATAGCGAAAGTCCATCAGCGTGCGCAAACCTTCGTCTACAACGAAGATCACATTGCCTCCGCGTCCACCATCGCCACCCCAAGGGCCGCCATTGGGAACATACTTTTCACGGCGAAAGGCCACCATGCCATCGCCGCCATTTCCAGCCTTGACCTTAATCTTGGCTGTATCTAAAAACATACTCATATTTTATTGTTTTCCTTTTATAACCAAGTGTTGCTTGGTAGTCCCTTAGTAGGATAGTGCACCCAAAGCTGCAGCAAAGATTGCTCCAACCGTTACAATCAACATAATTACAATGACCACCATGGTCAATTTTTCAAAGAAAGTTTTTTTGCGTTTTCCGTTGTCTCCAAAAGCCACGTTTTTTACCTCAATTACAATAAATTCATTAGCCCTATTTTACCACGAATAAGGGCATTTTTCAAACATCCACCTCTATACGAAAGAGGACTATTGGATGAAATATTTTTTTAAACATCCACACTTGTTCAAATCCCTTTTCATCTAACTAACAAAAAAGACTGGAAAATTCCAGCCTTTTAAAAACGATGATATTAAAGTTATTTCTTTAGGATAAGCCAAGATCAGGGTGTTTCCTGCTTGAATGGCTTGAACAAAAGTAATTGAAAAGAGAACTGTTGTCATGAGGGCTATGGGCCTCATCATTCAACGTATTTTTTCAGCCAACCTTTCAAACTCTATTTTAGAAAGTTTACTTCTATTATTTAAACTTCAAGACCAATTTCATCTTTGACTACTGTAGCAATGGTATCCACATAGTAGTCTACTTCTTCATGGGTTGGTGCTTCTGCCATGACACGGAGAAGAGGTTCTGTACCACTTGGACGGACTAGGATACGCCCATTCCCAGCCATTTCAGCTTCCATCTTTTCAATAATCGCGCGAATAGCAGGTACTTCCATCGCCTTGTCTTTCATGCTATTTTCAACACGGATATTGACCAATTTTTGAGGATAGATGGTAACTTCTGATGCAAGGTCTGATAATGTACGACCAGTTTCTTGCATAATCTTGGTCAATTGAACGGCACTCATCTGACCATCTCCAGTGGTATTGTAGTCCATGACAATCACGTGACCAGACTGTTCACCACCTAGATTGTAACCGGACTTCCGCATCTCTTCGACTACATAGCGGTCTCCAACAGCAGTCACAACCTTGTTAATCCCCTTGGCATCCAAAGCCTTATGGAAGCCTAGATTAGACATGACAGTCGTTACGATGGTGTTATCTTTTAAGAGGCCCTTCTCAGAAAGGTAAGTCCCAATGATGTACATGATTTTATCACCATCAACTAGGTCCCCATTTTCATCAACTGCAATCAAACGATCACTATCACCATCAAAAGCCAAACCAATAGCCGCACCAGATTCTCGGACAGCCTCTTGCAAAGCCTCAGGATGGGTTGAACCTACTTGGTCATTGATATTGAGACCATTTGGGCTTTCGCCAATAACTGTCAAACGTGCTCCTAAGTCAGCAAAGACTTGACGGGCACTTGTAGAAGCGGAACCATTCGCAGCATCAAGAGCTACGTGCATTCCTTCCAGCTGTGTTCCAGTTGAAACTAAGTATTCTTGATACTTACGAAGTCCTTCTGGATAATCCATCACGGTTCCAAGACCTTCCGCACTGGGACGAGGGAGAGTATCAGACTCCGCATCCAATAAGGCTTCTATTTCTAATTCACGGTCATCATCCAGTTTATAGCCGTCATTCCCAAAGAATTTGATTCCATTGTCTAGAGCTGGATTATGACTGGCAGAAATCATGACCCCAGCACTTGCCCCTTCAGAACGAACCAAATAAGCTACACCTGGTGTCGCGATGACACCGAGTTTATAAACTTTAATCCCTACAGATAGGAGACCTGCTACGAGAGCACTTTCTAACATTTCACCAGAAATACGTGTATCTCGTCCTACGAAAACTAGTGGCGTTTCTTTTTCATGTTGACTGAGGACATACCCTCCATATCGACCGAGCTTAAAGGCCAACTCTGGCGTCAATTCGACGTTTGCTTCTCCACGGACTCCGTCCGTTCCAAAATATTTACCCATTATGATATTCCTTTCGATGAATCTATATTAATTGCTATTATGTGATGAAGAACTGGTCGATGAAGAGCTGGAACTGGTTTGTTTCAACTCAACCTTCATGTAGAGTTCTGATGGAGAGATAATGACTGGTAAATCATTCCCTTCACTATCTACTGCCTTCATTGATACGGTTGCAGTGTAGGTATTGTTTAAAAGATCTCCTTCAGGGAAGATGGCTTCTACATGATCAATTTTAGCTAAAGTATCTTGGTCACTTGTCACAGATACTTCATCTTCAGAGAAAGTAACATGTGAGAGACTCCACCCTGGAGCAATCTGTTTATCAGGTATAGTGACGGAAACATCAAACTTTTTCGTCATCTTCTTACCAATTTTTGCAGTTACCCTCTGAGGCTCGATGGTTGCTGTTAAACCAGAAGGTAAGCCTTCAATATTTAATGTGATTTCATGCTGGCCTTCTTTCAGATCACTTAAATCAGCAACCACTTTAAATTTACGAGTACTAGCCTGCATCTCTGATGCTAAGGCAACACGGTTAGATCCTTTCAGAAAGACTGTCACTTCTGAACTAATCCCACTGACAAAATATTTACTTTCGTTGTACTTTACGTCAATTGGAATATTGGTCAAGGTATTCGTGTAGGTTTCAGAGCTCACTTGACGCGCACTACTGTTATTCTGGAAATTAACAGAGGTTGCATTGATGAATAAGAGACTTGAGAAAAAGACGGAGGTCACGATATAGACAATTTTTCTTTTTGGAATCATTTGATACGTCCTCCAAAAATTCTTGATTTCAAATCTTTTTTCCCTTGATCTTCTGGAATAATGAAAGAACGCAACTCTTGTTCGAATTCTTCGATACTGAGGTCGTGTCTAAAACTTCCATTTCTCGTTATAGAGATACCACCTGTTTCTTCCGAAATAACAAAGGTGAAGGCATCACTTACCTCGGATAAGCCAATGGCTGCCCGGTGCCGTGTACCGAACTCTTTTGAAATCCCCGTGCTTTCTGTTAAGGGGAGATAGGCACAAGATACAGCAATTTTATCATTGGTGACAATCACTGCCCCATCGTGAAGCGGGGTATTTGGGATAAAAATATTAATCAGAAGTTCACCCGAAACATCTGCATCAAGGGGAATACCAGTAGAAATATATTCTTGAAGGGTTCTACTTCCTTGAATCGCAACCAAGGCACCAATCTTCCGAGGGCTCATATAAGCAACCGCTTTTACATAAGATTGAACCAATTTTTCTTCAGTACTAATTTGATTGGTTGAGAAAAATTCAGTGGCTCGACCTAATCGTTCTAATCCCGTCCGAATTTCCGGAGAGAAAATCACTACCGCAGCAATAACCCCGTATGTGATGATTTGGTTAATCAACCAAGAAATGGTCGTCAAACCAATCATATTGGCAACTAACTCAAATAAGAAAAAGGTCAAAACACCACGCACCAAAATCATAATTTTAGTACCGACAATGGCTTTTATAAAATAATACAATAACCAAGCTACTAGGGCAATGTCAATCAGGTTGACAACCACACTCCATGGAGTGGGAAATAAACTGGCCCAATACTGGGGATTTGACAATTGTTGGATGTTCACAATCTCATACCTACCACTTCTCTTCTAGGCTTTTCACGCAGCTAACAACTGTGGATGATTACTGGAAACAGCAGGGCTTCTAGCAAATGGATAGTGCGTTCAAACTACTCTACATCATTATATCATGTTTCAACAGATTTTTCTGTAACCTTCTGTTGGTTTTTGTGATAAAATATGAATTATGAAGATTAAGACTAGTATAGGGCTTATTGCCGGAAAAACGAGTAGTCACCTCTTGCGTTTGCTTGGTCGTGGCTCTACCCTTCCTGGAAAAATCGCCCTCCAAATTGATAAAGACATTTTACAATACCTGGCCAAGAACTACGAAATTGTGGTTATCACTGGTACGAATGGGAAAACACTAACAACAGCTCTCACTGTTGGCATTCTTCAGGAGGCTTTCGGACCCATCGTGACTAATCCTAGTGGGGCCAATATGATTTCAGGGATTACGACTACTTTCTTGAACGCTAAAGGTTCTTCCGGTCGTCCGATCGCTGTTCTTGAAATCGATGAAGCCAGCCTGGCTCGAATTTGTGATTATATCACTCCGACCTTGTTTGTAATTACCAATATTTTCCGGGATCAAATGGATCGCTACGGGGAAATCTACACGACTTATCGGATGATTTTAGATGGGATTAAAAAAGCGCCACAGGCGACTGTTCTGATGAATGGGGATAGTCCTCTTTTCCATACCCTTCCCCTACCGAATCCCGTTCAATACTTTGGCTTTGACACGGAAAAAACTGCTCCACAGCTAGCCCATTACAATACGGAAGGAATCGTCTGCCCAGAATGTCACGGTATTTTAACTTACCAATTAAACACCTATGCCAATCTGGGAGATTACATTTGTGAAAGCTGTGGCTTCCATCGTCCTCCATTGACAGTGGCAGTTAATGAATTGACCGAGCTGACCAATACTTCTTCTCACTTTAAGATCAACGGGACAAACTACCACATCAATATTGGGGGCCTCTATAATATATACAACGCCCTCGCTGCAGTTGCAGTTGCCCATTATTTTGAAGTGAGTCCAGACGTCATTAAGCGTGGTTTCGACAAGAGCAAGGCTGTCTTCGGCCGTCAGGAAACCTTTAAGATTGGGGATAAAGAATGTACCTTAGTCCTGATCAAAAATCCGGTTGGAGCAACCCAAGCCATTGAAATGATTAAGTTGGCGCCGTATTCCTTTAGCTTGTCAGTCCTCCTCAATGCTAACTATGCTGATGGGATCGACACCAGCTGGATCTGGGATGCGGACTTTGAGCAAATCACCCAGATGGACATCCCAGAGATCAACGCCGGAGGGGTACGCCACTCTGAAATTGCTCGACGACTTCGGGTTACAGGCTATCCGGCTGAAAAGATCACAGAAATGGCTGCATTAAAAGAGGTCTTCCAACGCATCCAGCAACAGGAAACTCCTCACGCCTATATCTTAGCCACCTATACGGCCATGCTTGAATTCCGTGAGATTTTGGCACAAGAACACCTGATTGAAAAGGAGATGAATTAATGACTTACACTTCACTACAATCCCCTGATCAGGAAAACTACCAGTACGAATTGAGAATTGCCCATCTTTATGGGAATCTGATGAATACTTATGGGGACAATGGGAATATCCTCATGCTCAAGTACGTTGCGGAGAAACTTGGTGCTCATGTCACTGTGGATATCGTTTCTCTCAAAGACCGCTTTGATCCAGATACCTACGATATCGCCTTTTTCGGTGGAGGACAAGACTACGAACAAACCATTGTATCAGAAGATCTACCAGATAAAAAAGAAGACCTCGAGCGCTTTATTGATGAAGATGGTGTGGTCCTTGCTATCTGTGGTGGCTTTCAGCTTCTAGGCCAGTACTACATTGAAGCTTCTGGCAAACGCATTGAGGGCCTTGGTATTATGGGACACTACACTCTCAACCAAGAAAACAATCGCTATATTGGCGACATCAAGATTCATAATGAAGAGTTCAATGAAACCTACTATGGTTTTGAGAACCACCAAGGTCGCACCTTTTTGGCAGAGGATGAAAAACCGCTGGGCAAGGTTATCTACGGAAATGGGAACAATAAAGAAGATGGTTGCGAAGGCGTTCATTACAAAAACGTCTTTGGTAGCTACTTCCACGGTCCTATTCTCTCTCGCAACGCCAATTTGGCCTATCGCTTGGTGACAACAGCTCTAAAGAAAAAATATGGACAAGACATCGTCTTAGCGACTTACGATGATATCTTAAGCCTTGAAAAGGCGGAAGAATATACTGATGTGAAAAGCAAAGCTGAATTAGAAGAATAGGGAGACAAAATGAATAAACGAAAACTACAATATGTTGCACTACTGATTGCAGTCTTGCTTATTGCGATTATTTCCTTGGCCAATATGCAAACGGTGACTGTGAATTTCTTGCTGGTCCAATTTAAACTCCCTCTTATCATTTTGATTCTGGTTTGTGTCCTTCTTGGTTCGCTGGTGACTTTCTTAGTCAGCCTTCCAAAAAATTTCTCATTAAAACATGAGTTAAAAGCCGCGAAAAAACAACTAGGACAAAAGATGTCAGGTGATAAAGAAGAAAAAATCAAACAAATCGAAAACTAAAAAGCACCAATCAGTGCTTTTTTCATGTTGTTCTAATGATTTTTTGCTTGTAACTGCTTGGCGACTACTTGTGCTAAGAGTGAAAAGAGAATAACGCCAGCTCCAATCAGGAGAAAGGATTCTACTCGGACACTTGGTAACCAAGTCATCAAGCCTTTGGAGATGGGCATAAAGAGAATAGCCAGGGTAAAAATAGTGCTTAAGACCCTGCCCAGATAGTCTCCTTCCACCTTTGTTTGCACTTGGGTAAAAAAGTGAATATTAAAAATCGTCATAAAGAGTTCACAGACTAAATTTCCAGAAAAGGATAGAAGAGGAGGAAGGGGCAAGCCCATCATGAACACTCCCACTCCTGTTAAAATTAATAAGAAGAGAAGCATCTCCATGCTTGATTTAAATTTATTAGCAATCAAGGCTCCGATGATGGAGCCAATAGCCCCCAAGGTTAAGATGGTTGCATAAGCGCCCTTGACCCCGTAGAGCCGATTGGAAAAGGGAAGTAAAAATTCAAAGGCTGCAAAAAAGAAATTGACGCTGGAAGCAACTAAGAGGAGGAAGAAAATCTCTTTCTGATGCCAGATATAGTGCAGTCCATCCTTGATATCCGAAAAAATATCTTTTCCCGTAAACCGTTTCTTTTCTTGAACTTTGGCTTCTTCTTTCGGAAGGAATGCCACTAGGACAAAGGCGATGAAAAAGGTCAGTGCATCCAGTAAGAGGGTCGCATGGAGACTGGCAAATTGTAAAACAAGGAAAGAGAACACAGGTGAGCTAACACCGACAACCTGTAAGACCAGCTCCAAGCGGGCATTATAGGTCACAATCTCGTCCTTCTCTACGACCTCAGTGATAATGGCTTTGTTGGCCGTACGAGAAAATGCAAAGGCAATGGCCTGAACAATATTGGCAACAATCAGGGCCGCAATCATCCAACGATCGTTCCTGATAAAAGAAATCGCCAAACAAAGGAGACCACACACCAAGTCGGTCGTCATCAAAATCTTGCGACGGGAAAAACGGTCTGAGATCACGCCTCCAAATGGATTGACTAGAATGGAGGTGACAAGTTCAGAAATTTGATAAATCCCTAATACCGTCTTTCCCACCGTCCCCATCGAGGCCAGCCAAACACTATTCCCATAATCATAGAGCATATTTCCCATTCTATTGATCGCGCCACGAGCAATTAATTGGACTGCATGTCGATTCATAAAAAAATCTCCTTCATTTTCTGAAACTATTGTATCAGTCCATGAAAGAGGTTTTCATTTTGTCCCCTATTTGGGAAAATTAATATTTTACAAATTTATCAAAGTGTTCTTGATAGTAAGCTACCTGCTCTGGAAGACCTAGCACATCAAAAATATGCATAGCCTCTTGCATTTGCTGACTCCCTTCTTCTGTTTGCCCCTTCTGATAGAGGGCAAATCCCTGGAGGTAATGAAAGACATTGCGTTCGTAGAGCTTGATGCTCTTGCCGATAATCTTTTCCACATAAGCTTCAAAATAACTAGCATTTTCGAAAGAACGGTGTTCTAAACAATGCTGGTAGCAATTGAGGGCTAGAATCAAGACTAGTTTTCGATGGCGACCAATTTCCTTGTAGAAATCTTCCCGCTCCATCACTTCTCTACCAAGCCGAGTGACATAATCCACATCATAAAAGCTATAAAGATTGCCAAAGAGGATCAACTCATACATGGTCCATTCTTCCGTTTGAAAGAGATAATCCGCCACCTTGTCCAGATCACTTTGCTTCATCGTGTAGCTGGCATCTCTCTGGCAAATCAAGCCTTGTAGCAGGATACAGTTCAATTCAAAATAGAGGGGATTGGTCGAACCTTTAGCCTTTTCAAGTTGTTCTCCTTGAAGCCTTTGAAAACCAGCAATATCATTTGCATAGTAAAGCGGAATAATCTGAGCCATCAAGGCCACATGCTCATGGTGTTGGAAATTTCTAGCCTTATCCATAAAATTTTCAATCGACACATGGATATTGTCTAATATCTCAAAGAAGCGAGACGTAGCAAGATCTGACTCCCCCAATTCAAAACGGGATAATTGGGAGGTCGAGCAAGCTTCTC
>CABREZ010000027.1 GCA_902470035.1 uncultured Streptococcus sp.
CGCTTGATTTCCATCCCTACTCGGTCTGTCCGAAAATGACTTGCCATAGGAACTCCTTTCTGTCTGTCTTTAAAAACTAGGAAATGGGAGAATACCTCTCTTCCTTCCTAGTTAAACAGTTTATTTTTTAATTTCTTCCATGATGTAAGCTTCGATGGTATCATCAGTCTTGATATCATTGTAGCCTTCAATCATGAGACCACCCTCGCGACCGTTGGTCACTTCTTTGACATCGTCTTTATAATGTTTCAAGCTAGCAAGAGCTCCATCATAAATCACGACACCATCACGAATGACACGGACTTTGGAGTCACGAGTGACCTTACCACTGAGGACCATAAATCCACCGATAGTACCCACTTTAGAGACCTTAAAGGTTTCACGAATGACTGCTTCCCCGATGACTTTCTCTTCGAACTCAGGATCCAACATTCCCTTCATGGCATCTTCCATTTCTTCAATCACCTTGTAAATGATTGAGTGAAGACGGATTTCTACCTCATCAGCTTCAGCTTGCTGACGCGCTTGAGGCGTAGGGCGGACGTTAAATCCAATGATGAAGGCATTTGAAGCTTCTGCAAGGGTGACGTCTGATTCGTTGATGGCACCAACTGCTGAGTGAACGATGGTCACTTTCACACCTTCCACTTCAATCTTTTGAAGGGAAGCAGCAAGAGCTTCAACCGATCCTTGAACATCGGCTTTAATGATGACATTAACGGATTTCACTTCTCCAGCCTTCAAGGTATCAAAGAGATTTTCAAGGCTGACACGGTTGGTTGCTTGACGCTGTTTCATCAGCGCACGTTTCGCACGTTCTTCACCGGCTGCACGCGCAGATTTTTCATCTTCGTATACTGCGAAGTGGTCACCTGCCATTGGTGCTTCGTTCAAACCAGTGATAGAAACCGGAGTAGATGGTCCTGCAACTTTCACTCGGCGTCCGAGGTCATTGGTCATAGCACGGACACGTCCAAAAGTATTTCCGACAACGATCGGATCTTGGACATTCAAAGTACCTTGTTGAACCAGAAGGGTTGCAACGGCACCTTTTCCTTTATCCAAACGCGCTTCGATAACGGTACCAATGGCACGGACTGTTGGGTCTGCCTTGAGTTCTTGGATTTCAGCTACAAGAAGGACAGTTTCCAACAACTCATCGATGTTTTGGTTGAACTTGGCTGAGATTTCTACAAACTCAGAATCTCCACCCCAAGCAGTTGACATGACTCCATGCTCTGCCAATTCACCGATGACACGTTCTGGGTTGGCACCTGGTTTATCAATCTTGTTAATAGCCACAATGATTGGGACATTGGCTGCTTTTGAGTGGTTAATAGCTTCGATAGTCTGAGGCATCACCCCGTCATCTGCCGCTACGACCAAGATGGTAATATCCGTAACAGATGCACCACGCGCCCGCATAGAAGTAAAGGCCGCGTGTCCTGGTGTATCCAAGAAGGTAATCTTCTTGCCATTTTCCACGATTTGGTAAGCCCCGATATGCTGGGTGATTCCACCAGCTTCTCCCGTCGCAACCCGTGAGTTACGAAGGGTATCCAAAAGGGTTGTTTTACCATGGTCAACGTGTCCCATGATGGTTACAACTGGTGGACGCTCCACTAGCTCATCTTCGTTCAGATAACCATCTTCCACGAAGAAACGCTCAATATCGGCATTGTCCACTTCAACCTTTTTCTTGGCTTCAATTCCATAATCTACCAAAAGGAGTTCAATGGTATCGCCATCCAAGGATTGGTTTTGCGTCGCCATCACTCCCATCATGAAGAGTTTCTTAACGATTTCCGCTGGCTCACGCTTAATCCGTTTTGCGATTTCCGCAACTGTCATTCCATCTGTGTACTCAAGTTCACTTGGTAACTCATGGAATTTACGCTCTGTCACTGGTTTTGGAGCCTCATTGCGGTTATTCTTTCCTTTTTTATTCTTTTTGTTATTATTCCAGTTACTATTTCTTTGATTTCTCACTTGGTTTTGACTACTTCGATTCTTTTGTTGTTTTCTTGGACCATCTTCTTCACGATCAAAATCTTCACGTTTTTTGTCTGGTCTAACTTGTTTCTTCCGACGTGTATCAACTGTTGCAGGACTTGGAGTCGCTACTGGAGTTGCCTTCGCTGCTTCTACCTTTGGTTGTGGAGTGACAACTTCAGTCGCGACTGCCTCTTCGCGCTTACGACGTTGTTGACGTTCTTGCTCGACCTTGGCTGCTTGGTTTTGCTTGTATCGTTCTTCACTACCACGTGCATATTCCGCATTTTGCTCTGCCTTTAATGCTGCTGCACGGGCTTTGAAATCAATCTTCGGTGCGCCATTTACAGGATTTGGACGTCCTTGACCGTTTCCAGCTTGGTCACGGCGACGATCATTCCCTTGATTTCGTCGGTCATTACCTTGGTTTTTGCGATCATTTCTGTTTTGGAAACGATCACCATCCCGACGGTCATTCTGTTGTTTTTTAGGTCGATTTCCTTGTTGTTGACGACGTTCCGCCTGCTCTTTCGCACGGGCTTCACGTTCCGCCTTGAAATTACGACTCTTTGGCTTCACAACAGGTGCTGTCACTGTTTCCGTTGTCTTTTCTGGTTGGTTTGCAACGGATTCTTTTGCAACCGGCGCAACTTTTACTTGTTTTTCTTCCGTCACTTTAGGAGTTTGAGGAGTTTGAGGAGCCTTCGATGCAAAACTCTTCACCAAACGCTCAACAGCTTCACCTTCAATACTAGAAGCGTGACTCTTTACCTCCAACCCTAATTCTTTCGCCCGTGTGACGACTTCTTTACTTTCCTTGCCTAGTTCTTTGGCAATCTCATACAATCTTTTCTTAGACAATTGCTGTCCTCCTCTTCTATTCCATAAGAGACCTCATTTTCTTTGAAAATCCAGCATCTGTCACGGTCGCTACCTTTCGTGAGCGACCAATGGCAGTGCTTAATTCTAGTGTTGAAAACACGGTTAATACCGGAACGCCATAATAGTGGCATTTATCTGTGATTTTTTTGGTAAGATTGGCAGCTGCATCATCTGCTAGAAAGACCAAACGAGCCTTTCCTTCTTGAACAGACTTGATGACCAACTCTTCTCCAGAGATGATTTTCCCTGCTCGCTGAGCCAATCCCAATAAATTACTGACTTTTTGCTTATTCAAGGCCTAACTCTCTTCTTTTCACCTTATGATCCACATAAGCAATCAATTCGTCGTAGAAAGCTTCATCCACATCCATGCTAAAGCTACGATTGAAGACTTTCTTCTTTTTAGCTTGAAGTGCTTCTTCGTTATCCAGCTTGATATAAGCACCACGACCATTTGCTTTTCCAGTCGGATCGATAAAAACTTGACCTTCTTTATTTTTTACGATTCGCAAGAGATCTCGTTTATCGATGACCTCATTTGAAACAACAGACTTGCGTAAAGGGATTTTTCTTGTCTTTACCATGATTCCCTCCCTATTCGTCTACAGAATCCAAATCACTTTCTACTTCTTCAAAAGCAGGCTCTTGACTTGCTTCCATTTCTTCGTACTCACTAGCTGATTTGATATCAATCCGGTAGCCAGTTAAGTGAGCCGCCAAGCGCACGTTTTGACCACGACGACCGATAGCAAGAGATAGTTTGCTATCCGGCACTACCACAAGGGCATGCTTGCTGTCTTCTTCGTCAAAGATGACTTGATCGACCTCAGCAGGCGCAATGGCATTGTAGATAAATTCTGCTGGATCTGGAACCCACTCAATGACATCAATATTTTCTTCTGTTGGAACCATACGATCCAATTTCTGATCATAACGTGCTGGGTGGAACTTGCTAGTAATCTTTTTGATATTAGATCCACCACGACCAACAATGGTTCCAATCGCATCTACGTTTGGATTATGGCTACGAACCGCCACCTTGGTCCGGTCTCCAGCTTCACGCGCCACGCTCATGATTTCAACCGTTCCATCGTAAACTTCCGGAATTTCTTGCTCCATCAAACGTTTGATCATTTCTGGATGGCTACGGCTTACGAATACGTTGACCCCACGAGGATTGTCTTCTACTTTGTAGACAAAGACTTCGATGCGATCATGAGATTGGAAGACTTCACCCGGGATTTGGTCTTGTTTAGACAATTGAGCTTCGATAGACCCTAAATTCACATAGATAAAGCGATTGTCAAAACGCTCAACCGTTCCACTCATGATTTCATTTTCATGTTCTTTATAAGTGTTATAGGTAATCGCACGAGTTTGCTTACGCATTTTTTCCATGATGGTTTGTTTGGCAGATTGGGCTGCGACACGGCCAAACTCAGCAGGAGCTTCTTCAAATTTGATTTTGTCTCCCAATTCATAGGCAGAGCTAATCGCAAGAGCATCTTTCAAGCTAATTTCTAACCGGCTATCAAATACTTCATCCACTACTTCACGAACGGTATAAACGCGGAAGTCACCAGTCTTTTCATTAAACTCGATAGCCGCACTCTCTGCTTGACCATATCGTCTCCGATAAGCCGAACGCAACGATTCTGTGACCGCTTCAATGATATCTTCTTTTTTGATTCCTTTGTCTTCTTCCAAGATGCGGAAAGCATCAAGCATTTCTTTACTCATTCTTTTCTTGCTCTTAGGCTACTAAGAGCCTTCCTTTCTTTTCTGCTATAATTTGACAGCTAGTCTTGCTTTTGAGACAAGACTATAGGGGATTTCAATGGTTTTCTTTCTGGTTTTGTCCATGTATTCCATGGTCAATTGGTCATCTTCGAACTTAACGAGTGTTCCTTCAATGACCTTTTGTTTGTCAACTGCCTTGTATAAGCTGACATGGATATATTGACCCAGAGCTTTTTCCACTGCATCTTTGGTTTTTAAGGGACGCTCCAAACCAGGACTCGTCACTTCTAGGAAGTACTGTTCTGGGAATGGATCTGGTTGAATCTGATCCAACAGAGGACTAATCACTTCTGTTAAATCTGCTGTATCATTCAGGGTAATACCACCTGGCTTATCAACAAAGATACTTAGAACATAATCTCCTACAACCTTTTCATATTCAACATCCACTAATTCAAAGGGAGCTTGGATGGCCGGTTCAATAATTTCTGTTACTAATTCAACAATTGTTGCGATAGGACAACACCTCCTCACAGACAAGAGGCGAAGATGTGTCTTCGCCTCTCCTTTTCTATTCGTTTTAAATATTCTAGCACAAGTTCCGTCGAAATGCAAGAATTTCGCCTTCCTGATTCATCCAGCTATCATCCAAAAGAAAAACGCCTCCCTTTTCCGAAGACGTTGATCCTTACCTAGACTTTAAAATTGTGCTTCAACCCGATAAATAACCTGACCCTTACTTGAAAATTTCTTTTCATATTCGGTCATGACATTTCCCTCAAAATCACTAGCATGAAGATCTAGCCAGACACCCTTCAAGGTCATTCCATACTGAGAAAAACTCACCAAACTGTATTCAAAGAGTCCTCGATTGTCCGTCTTGAAATGAATCTCCCCATGCTCTGGTAAAATTTGTTTGAAGGTATCTAAGAAGCTCTTGTAGGTTAGACGACGTTTTTCATGGCGTTTCTTGGGCCAAGGATCTGAAAAATTCAGATACAATTGATCAATCTCACCGTCTTCAAAGTAATTGGTCAAGCTATCCCCGTCTACCCAAAGCAACTTGATATTGGGAACGTCAGCTTCTAACACCTTGTCCAAAGCGTAGCTTAATACTGATTTTTGAATATCAATCCCGATATAGTTAATGTCTGGATTTTGTTTGGCCATTCCAGTGATAAAGGCTCCTTTACCGCTTCCCACTTCAATATGAATAGGATGGTCATTTCCAAAAATCTCATGCCACTTCCCTTTGGCTTCTTCTGGCTTCAAAATGACAAATTGTGGATTGGCTTCTAATAATTCGGTTGCACCCTTGCGGTTTCTAACTCTCATGCTTCCTTCCCATATTTTGACCGGAAATTACGTAAGGCATAAATTTCCCGGTTCACATTCTCTAAATCATTGTTTTCATAGTATTTTACAATCTGACAAAGGAAAGAGTATTGACCAAACCAGTACAATTTACCAAATACAGTTTCGTTGTACTTATAGCCGTAATAGACCAACCAATCCTGCCACTGAGAGTCTGGAATGTAGTGACTTAAAACATGAGCCACATCCATCATCCGATCTGTTAAGCGGACAGAATCCCAATCAACCAAATAGATAAATCCACTGTCAGTTTCAATCCAGTTACTGTGACGGACGTCTCCGTGAACAATGGTTGCATAATCTTCTCGAAAAGCTGGAACAGTCTGTCGTAAACTCTTTAATACAGATTGCAAATAATTGTTTTGACGCAAAGCGATTGGCAACTGACTGCTCAAAGAATTCAATAAATCCAATGGCGATTCAGCTGTGTAGCCCAACTTTCTCAATTGCGTCATCAAGGGGCGTGAACGGTGCAAACGAGTCAGGATATGAACCACTTGCTTTTTCCCCATCCCATTTGGAGTTAAAATTTCTCCATTTAACCATTCTTGTGCGCTCATCACATTTCCGTCAGGTAAGCGTCGGCTCCATAAGAGTTGTGGAGCAATTTGTTCTTTAGCTAGCCCCGCTAATATTGGGGTTGTATTCATTTTGACAAATACTTTCCCCCCATCCGGATAAGTCCCCATAAAGGCTTTTCCGCTTTTACCAGCAATTGGGGTCAACGTTAGCTCTTTTTCGTTCGAGTCCATCTCTTCCTCCGTAAACAGTTTCCCATCTATTTTACTAATTTTAAGGCGTTTCGTCAACTAATCGTCTCACCTTGAAAGGTGCATAACCATAGGCTAAAAAGGCTGTGAAAGCTAGCAAGGCCAAGACGAAAAGTTTGTCTTCAAAGACCACCAATCCCAGGCCTCCCTCAACGAGAACCACAAACAAAGTTACCGATTGGACTGTTTGAAGAAGACCTCGTGTTTTAGCATGAATTTCTAAGGGGAAGAGTCGAGTCAAATACTGATAGTCAAAGGCCTTGTAAAGTCCGAGCAATTGAAAAACAAGTAAATAATTCAAGAGCCCCGCGACGGCCACTGCTACTATCGTTTGCGGGATGAAGACAAAGACAGCGATTGATAGTCCTAATAGACGTAGACTCATGGAAAACAGATCCCCATTTCGAAGATAAGAACGGAGATACAGGTTGTTCCAGGTCTTAGCGCTGACTTTCGGAACCATGCTTGTCAGCTTATCTAAATAATCCCGCCGTTTTACGCTGTTAGTCATTCCTTTTACTGTTGTAAAAAGGGCAAAAAATCTTAGAATACTTTGCTTTCTCAGGTTTTCAAGCTCTACGATTCGCTTCCAATCAAGACCCGCCTGGTTATAGAATCTTTTCCCCTTCCCTTGAAAAATAAGAACTTTCAACAAAAAGAGAACAGCCAAATAAACCACTACAATGGTAAGAGACAGTCCTAAAGCCAAAGCCAAAGGAACAAACAGGACAAGCACAAAGGTTTGCACAATTCCCCAGAAAATAGTCGCTCGTAAGGTCTGTTGTTTCAAATAGCCTTTCAATTCTTCTTCTTTTACCAGGAGAAAAATCATGTCCGGCTTCTCACAATAGGTTGCGATGGAACCAACTGGAAGCAGAAGCAAAGGAGCTAGGGCAAGTACAATAAGGAGAAGGCTCTTATCTTCTGGTAGGGAGCGCAAAAATTGACTGTACTGAACCGCTAAAAAACCTAGAAAAATCAGGAGAAAAAGGACAAAGTGATCATTAAATACATAGCGAGAATATTTCAAGCACTGATTGCGAAAAGTCGTCTTCCTCTTTTGTAGTACTTCTATCATCGGTCAGCCTCTTTTGTTAGTGCAAGGTAAATCTCATTCAAATCCGCATCTGCCATACCAAATTCTGTCCGCAATTCTGCTAAAGTCCCCTGAGCACGAACCTGTCCCTTATGGAGGATGACAAAGGCATCACACATTTTTTCAGCAGAATCCAGAACATGGGTACTCATTAAAATAGATTTTCCCTTCTCTTTTTCCACTTTCAATAATTGAATTAAATCTGAGATCGCTACTGGATCCAAGCCTAAGAAAGGCTCGTCGACAATAAACAAACTTGGGTCAACAGCAAAGGCACAAATAATCATAACCTTTTGTTTCATCCCCTTAGAAAAATGGACAGGAAACCAATCCAATTTTTCCTCTAGTCGAAATTGCTTCAAGAGAGGAGTCACCCGCGCAAAAACAGCCTCTTGATCCAAATCATAGGCCATAGCTACTGTTTCAATATGCTCACGCAAGGTTAATTCTTCATAAAGACTAGGTGTTTCAGGAATATAACCAATTTTTTGGCGATAAGCACTTGGAGAAGCAGCTAAAGTCAAGCCATCAATACGGATTTCACCAGCATAGGGACGCAAGAGGCCTATAATTTCATTAATGATCGTTGATTTCCCTGCTCCATTCAAGCCAATCAATCCAATTAATTGGCCATCGCCAACCTCAAAACTAACATCTTTTAAGACAGGAATATTGACATAGCCTCCTGTCAGGTTTTTTATTTCTAACATATTTTCTTTGCTTTCTGGTATAATGTTCTTATATTATAACAAAATCTAGCGAAATTGAGGTGCATTTATGGTTTCGGATTGTATTTTTTGTAAGATTGTTGCTGGAGAAATCCCCGCTTCTAAGGTCTACGAAGATGACCATTTTCTTGCTTTTTTAGATATTTCTCAGGTCACTCCAGGCCATACCCTTGTGATTCCGAAAAAACATGCCCGTAATCTGTTGGAAATGACACCAGATGAAACGGCTGCGCTTTTTAACATCGTTTCAAGAGTCACCAAAAAAGTGGAAGGTGCTACACAGCCTCAAGGAATGAATATCATTAGTAACATGGAAGAAATCGCAGGACAGTCTGTCTTCCACACCCATGTCCATATTCTTCCACGCTACTCTCAAGAGGACGACCTAAAGATTGATTTCATTGCCCACGAACCTGATTTTGACCACCTTGCCCAATTAGCCAAAGAAATCTCAAACCATTAAAAAGGAGCTTACTATGAAATTAAGAGATCTATTTTGGTTCGCGACTGGAGCAACCATCAGCTATCAACTTGTTAAACACCGTGAACCCTTGAAAAATGAATTCAACGAAACCAAACAACTAACGGATGGAATCCAATCAAATGTTTCTAAAATCAAAAAAAACATTGAAATCATTCAGGAGCAAAGAGTCCTTTTAAATCAATTACTGGAAGACTTCTCCTATAAAGCAAGGATCTTCTCTCAGCAAGCCAATGCTTCTGTAGAACAAATCCAAACTATTTGGTCTGAGAAATCTATTGATCATGAATAAGCAAAAAGGTTTTGAGATAGCTATCTCAAAACCTTTTTATTTTTTGACTTAGTTTCCTCCGGTACCAGCTACTGTTGTATCTGTAGAAGGTGGCACTGTCGGTTGGTATGGTGTCACTGCTTCTGAGCTGACAGAAGTTTCTGGAACATAGGAAGGATCATAATATCCCCCACCAGTATCCTGGCTCGCCTCTACTGGAGTTTCAC
Source organism: uncultured Streptococcus sp. (assembly GCA_902470035.1). Classification (GTDB taxonomy): domain Bacteria; phylum Bacillota; class Bacilli; order Lactobacillales; family Streptococcaceae; genus Streptococcus. The sequence goes on from CABREZ010000027.1 coordinate 9,562, forward strand.
CACTTTCTGATGAAACGCTTCCCCCAGTTTCGTCGCCATCCAATAGAACGGCACTTGTTTTGAGCTTGCTTACAGGGGACAAGCCCAGACTTTTACGCAGGATATTCTGCATCTTCAATAGGTGCTCTGAAGTAACGATTTGGTAACTTCCGCCATCCGCTAGGGTGGCATCTTCACCTTTCAACTGTTCCATACGGATGTTCTTCAAGGCATCTCGATAGTCCATCAACTGCATCAAACTATTCGTATCCAAGGAGATATTGGTCTGCATATTATCACTAACTGCTTCAATAATTCCTTGATAATTGCTCAGACCATCCAAAGTCAATACTTTCTTGATGATCTTTTCGATGACTTCCCGTTGGCGTTTTTGACGGCCATAGTCTCCTTCTGGATCTTGGTAACGCATCCGTGAGTACACCAAGGCCTGCTCTCCATCAATCTCTTGACGACCAGGTGGAATCTTTGCTGTGTATTCCGGCTCATTTTCTTCGATTGAAATATCAAAATCAAATGGATTGTTTACCGTGATACCACCGACCTTATCAACCAGTTGGACCAGGCCTTTCATATTGATCATCGCATAACGGTCAATATGAATATTCATCAAATCTTGAATGGTTTCAATAGCCAACTCTGCCCCACCTTGAGCATAGGCCGCATTCAACTTAGCTTGGACAGTCTCTCCATCCTGCGTAATGTTAGTCAAGATATCCCGTTCCAAACTCATAATCGTTGTTTCACGCGTCTGTGGATTCACTGTCACCAGAATCATGGTGTCACTATTTCCTACCCACTGATCCTCTCGTGAACCTGATCCTGTATCAACCCCCATGAGCAAGATGGTCATTGGTTTGTTTTCTGCAATGACATTGTTTTCACTACCGATTCCTTTAAAGGTCTTACTCAATGTATTTGTTGACTGATTGAGGATAGTCAGCCCATAGGCTCCAAGCCCGATTGTCGTTACGGCCAACAAACTAAAAAACATTAATAGAATTTTTTTAATCATAGATTCTGTCCATCTATCAGTTTGCCCATTAGGTAAACATCCAGATATTCCCCTTCCTTGTATATGCCCCTCTTGCGGAGACCTTCAATTTCAAATCCTAGCGTTTGGTAGAGATGGACGGCCCGTTCATTTCTAACTTGGACACTGAGGTCTAATTTCCGAAGGAGGTTAGTACCTTCTGCCCATGCGATTCCTTCTTCTAGGAGAATACGACCCAAGCCTTTATTCCAATAGGCCTTTCGAACAACGATAAAGAGATCTCCAATATGACGCAAGGCCCTATTTTGATCCGCTGCAATATTTAATACGCCTACCAAATCCTCACCCAAGTATAACAAAAGACATAATTGGTTGTCTGTTTGTGCTTGTGTTTCAGCAAATATTTCCAACTCTTGCTTGGTCATCCCAAGCCCTTCTGGAGCCAAGGTCATGAACTCAGATTCAGTCGCTACAGCTTTAAAAAAGTCGAGTAAACGCTCTGCATCCGAAGCCTCAGCCTCTTTTAAAAAGAGAGCCAATACCTGTTCCATCTTCAAGCTCCTACAGAAGTTAGAAATGAGTCCTTTAATTGTTCTGCACGTTCACCGACAGCTGACAAGCGTATCTCACGTCCGTCGCCGTCCTTGAGCAGTTCAACCTTTAAATATCCAGCAGGAAGACTGGTCTCTAGCAGTTCGCCCCACTCAATAACGGTCACCCCTTCACCAAATAAAAAGTCATCCAAATCAATCGAATCTGGATCGTCTCCAATACGATAGACATCCAGGTGATACAAGGGCAAGCGACCTTCATATTCTCTCACAATGGTATAAGTGGGACTTTTAATCATCTGACGAATATCCAACCCTTGAGCTAGGCCTTTTGTAAAGGTTGTTTTCCCAGCGCCAAGATCCCCTGTCAGAATCACGACATCTTGTTTTTCTAACCGTTGACCCAACTGTTTCCCAAGGGCAATCAACTCTTGTTCATTTTGACTTTTCATTTCTCCATTATACCAAAAATAATTGATTATTGCCCACTATTTTTAGTCGTTCAACCTTCTGACTCACCTAAAACAATCAAAAAAAGCTTGGACAATTTGTCCAAGCTTTCCTCAATGATCATTCTAGTGCAAGGCCATACTGATAAAATTCAAGATAAACAAGGCATCTAAAATCCAAATCATACTGTGAACCTCTTTGGCTTCACCTTTGACAAGTTTAGTTACTGTATAAGTAATAAAACCTGCTGCAATCCCATTTGTGATGGAATAACTGAATCCCATAAAGATAGAGGTGAAGAAAGCTGGTACAGCTTCTGCCATATCATCCCAATGGATGTTTTTCAAGCTACTCAACATCATGATCCCAACGATGATCAAAATCGGTGCTGTGGCTGCTGTCGGCACAATAGCAAGAAGAGGACTAAAAATACTTGACACTGCGAAACAGATGGCTACTACAAGGGCTGTCAAACCAGTCCGTCCACCAGCTCCAATTCCCGCAGCTGACTCAACATAAGTCGTCACATTCGAAGTACCTGCAATAGCACCAACAGATGTCGCTACGAGATCTGAATAAAGGGCTTTATCCAATTTAGCGGATTGGTGATTTTCACCATTTGTGGCAACAATACCAACTTTTTCACCAGTTCCAATCAAGGTACCAATCGTATCAAAGATATCTGTCAATGAGAAAGCGAGGATGCCCATCAAGGTTTCAGGAAGACGAGAAGTATTGGTAATCAAGGAACCTAATCCTTCTGAACCAAGTGCAGCACCAAAAATTTTCCCAAGATCGTTGACAGCTGCTCCAAGATGGGTGCTAGAAAAGTCAATCGTTGAAAGATCAACAATGCCAAATACAATAGCAAGGACTGTTGTTGTAAGGATTGAAAGGATAATACCACCTTTAATGCCCTTGATGACAAAGAAAACAGTGATAGCTAAGCCAGCCAAAGCAAGGAGGACTGTCGGACTATTGAAACTAACGAGTCCTGGGACCGCTGCAGAATTTGCTGTAATTGCCGCATTCGCCTTGTCTGCCCCTTCTCCTGCCACTGTATAAGTATGTGGATCAATTGAAAACTTCAACAGGCCAGCATTTTTAATTCCGACATAGGCTAAGAAAATTCCGATACCAGCTGAAATAGCTGAACGCAAAGCATTTGGAATGGACTCAATAATCATTTTCCGAACATTGGTTAATGTAATAACCAATGAAATTAGTCCGCAAATAAAGACCATTCCCAAAGCTTCTTTCCAAGAATAGCCCATCCCAAATACCACTGTAAAGGTAAAGAAGGCGTTCAAGCCCATCCCTGGTGCTTGGGCATAAGGCAGATTCGCATAGAAAGCCATCATGAGAGTCCCAACGACTGAACCAATAATGGTTGCTAGAAATACTCCTTGAGCAGGCATTCCTGTTTGGGAGAGCATTTGAGGGTTTACAAATAAGATATAAGACATGGCAAAGAAGGTCGTTAAACCAGCTAATACCTCTGTACGAACCGTTGTTCCGTGTTCAGATAGTTTGAAAAACTTATCCATTTTTCCAATAAACTCCTTAAAAAAATAAATCTGCTCGCGACTCAATCACGAACAATACCAATATTTTATCAAATATTATTCACTTTTACAAGAGATTCATCTGGACAATCTTTCGTGTCACATCGTCTGCTATTTGAAAAACTGAAATTTTCCTGTTTATCTGGTATAATGGAAGCATTCTTCTTAAAATATGGCACTTCTATACTCCACATTTAGAGTAAGAAAAACCATACAAATGAAAGGAATCTTCCTATGAATAAAAAACTAATCGCTGTCGATTTAGATGGCACTTTATTAAATTCTGAGAGCAAATTATCTCCCTTTACGATTAAAACCATCCAGAAAGTCAGTGAACAAGGCCACCAGGTCATTATTACAACTGGGCGTCCCTATCGAATGGCAGATCATATCTATAAGGAATTGGGATTGGAAAGCCCCATGATTAACTTTAACGGCGCTCTCACTCATATTCCAAATAAAAAATGGTCGAAAGAACTATCCATGACCCTTGATAAAAAATACCTCCTTGATATGGTCGAGAGAGAAAATGACATCCAAGCGGACTTTATTGCAGGAGAGTATCGCAATAAGTTCTATGTCACCCATACCTACCACCATACTATTGATCCCGCCTTATTTGGGGTTTCAAAAATCTCCTCCAAAACAAAATTCGAAGCTCGTAAAGTTACCGAAAATCCGAATGCCATCCTCTTTCAAACACGCGCTGAAGATAAGTATGCTTTAGCCGAAGAAATGCGTGATTACTACCATCACGAGCTAGAAATCAACAGCTGGGGTGGACCCCTCAACATTCTGGAGTGCGCTCCAAAAGGGGTCAATAAGGCCTTTGCCCTTAACTATCTCCTCGAGACTTACGGACTTGATCGGAAAGATCTGATTGCCTTTGGAGACGAACAAAACGATACAGACATGTTAGCTTTTGCAGGAACTGGTTATGCAATGAAAAACGCCAATCCTGTCCTCCTCCCCTATGCCGATAAACAAACCGAGTATACAAATGATCAGGACGGCGTTGCTCGTCAATTAGAAAAACTCCTCCTATAAATAAAAAGAATTGCTTGAATCACCTTTTACAAGAAAGGATTCAAGCTTTTTGTTTTCTCAAACATACGGGACCTTATAGGGATCTTTTCTGAAAATAATTTAACTGATTAAGTTTATTTTTAGAAATTTTTCTATGTATACGCTCGCTAATTGACAAAGTTTGTGATGAAATTGACATAAAAAAAATGAAAAAAGGGGCCTAGCTCGTTTCATATGATAATGACTCAAGTGATATTACTTCTCTTTTTATTACCGTCTCTAATTCAACTAAGCTCTTGAGGAGGAAAACTATGAAAGCTGTTGTTGTAAATCCAGAAGGTACTGGTGTTAAAATCGTTGCAATCAAGGATATGCGTCCATTGGAAACAGGGGAAGCACTTGTTCAAATTGAGTACTGTGGTGTCTGCCACACGGACTTGCACGTTGCTCACGGAGACTTCGGTAAAGTCCCAGGCCGTGTTTTTGGACATGAAGGAATCGGAATTGTTAAAGAACTTGCTCCAGATGTGACAAGCTTAAAAGTTGGTGACCGCGTTAGTGTTGCTTGGTTCTTCGAAGGATGTGGAACTTGTGAATACTGTACAACTGGTCGTGAAACTCTTTGCCGTACTGTAAAAAATGCTGGTTACTCTGTTGATGGAGGAATGGCTGAACAATGTATCGTTACTGCAGATTACGCAGTGAAAGTACCAGAAGGATTAGATCCAGCACAAGCTTCTTCTATTACCTGTGCCGGGGTTACAACTTACAAAGCCATTAAAGAAGGCAAAGCTGAACCAGGACAATGGGTTGTCATCTACGGAGCTGGAGGACTAGGAAACTTGGCTGTTCAATATGCCAAAAAAGTCTTCAACGCTCATGTCATCGCTGTCGATATCAACAACGACAAACTTGAATTAGCGAAAGAAGTTGGCGCAGACTTTGTTATCAACGGTCGTGAAGTAGAAGATGTCCCAGGCCTCATCAAAGAAAAAACAAATGGTGGTGCTCACTCTGCTGTCGTAACCGCTGTTTCTAAAGTAGCCTTCAACCAAGCTGTTGATTCTGTTCGTGCGGGTGGTCGCGTTGTCGCAGTCGGACTTCCTTCAGAAATGATGGATCTCAGCATTGTGAAAACTGTATTAGATGGTATCCAAGTTATCGGTTCTCTAGTAGGAACTCGTAAAGACTTGGAAGAAGCCTTCCAATTTGGTGCAGAAGGTTTGGTAGTGCCAGTCGTTCAAAAACGTCCAGTAGAAGATGCTGTCAAAGTCTTTGACGAAATGGAAGC
>CABREZ010000028.1 GCA_902470035.1 uncultured Streptococcus sp.
GGAGGTGGGACGACGAAATCGAATTCTAACGAATTACCGATTTCTGTCCCACTCTCCTTTGTTTTTTATACGATATGGCGTGTGAATGGATCGTCAGAAATACCTTGTTCGAGAATAAATTTACACCATTCTTTAGCAGAAAAGAGGCTGTGATCTTTATAGTTTCCACAAGACTCAATCGTCGTTCCTGGAACGTCTTCCCAGCTAGTCGTTTCAGCAATTTCCTCTAGGGAAGATTTAATCACTTGTGCAATGGTGTTTGGATCGTGCTGTCCCCACATAATCATGTGAAATCCAGTACGACACCCAAATGGGGAACAATCAATCATCCCATCAATGCGCTTACGGATCAACATAGCTAAGAGGTGTTCAATCGTATGTAAACCAGCAGTCGGGATAGAGTCTTCATTTGGTTGAACCAAGCGGATATCGTAGTTTGAGATGACATCTCCTTTTGGTCCGAATTCCTCTCCGATTAGGCGGACGTATGGGGCTTTTACAGCAGTGTGATCTAGTTCGAAACTTTCCACAATAACTTCTTTCGTCATGTATCTTCCTCAATTTCTTTTTTCTTGATTATAGCACAATTGTCGGTGGAAGAAAATACAAGAGAGGAGGGAGACAAGTGGCTATTAAAATGGGGCATAGAAACTCGTATTCTAGGGAGTTTTTCCATAAGTATCAAAGGAAGAAGCGTTAAAATAATAGCAGAAATAGATTGGTTTTCACTCGAAAATTTGTTTGTTAATTTTGTAAAAATATGATAAAATAATAAAGAATTTTTTAATTCAACTATTCATTAGATTAGGGGTAAAAACATGGAATTTGGAATTGCAATTGTTTTTGCCGCAATCATTGGTTTAGTCATTGGATATGTAGGGATCTCAGTCAAGATGAAAGCATCGAAAGAGGCTGCAGAACTTACTCTTTTAAATGCTGAACAAGAAGCAACGAATTTACGTGGACAGGCAGAACGCGAAGCTGATTTGATATTGAAAGAAGCCAAGCACGAGTCTAGTTCACTTAAAAAAGAAGCACTTTTGGAGGCAAAGGAAGAAGCCAGAAAATATCGAGAAGAAGTCGATGCTGAGTTTAAATCAGAGCGTCAAGAATTAAAACAATTAGAGACCCGCTTGGCGGAACGTTCAAATAATCTTGATCGCAAAGATGATAATCTTACGAGCAAAGAACAAACTCTTGAACAAAAAGAGCAAAGTCTTTCAGATAGAACTAAACACATTGATGCGCGTGAAGAACAATTACAGGAGCTAGAAAAGAAAAAAGAAGAAGAATTAGAAAAAATTGCTTCTCTTAGTCAGTCAGAAGCACGTGATGTTATCTTAACGCAAACAGAAGAACGGCTCTCCAAAGAGATTGCGACTCGAATTCGAGAAGCAGAAGTGGAAGTGAGAGAACGTTCAGATAAAGTTGCAAAAGATATCCTGGTTCAAGCCATGCAACGGATGGCCGGGGATTTTGTGGCAGAACAGACAAACTCAACGGTTCATTTGCCAGATGATGGAATGAAGGGCCGGATTATTGGTCGCGAAGGGCGAAATATCCGAACCTTCGAAAGCTTGACCGGTGTGGATGTGATTATCGACGACACACCAGAAGTAGTCACCTTATCAGGATTTGATCCGATTCGTCGGGAAATCGCACGAATGACGATGGAAAGTCTCTTGAAAGATGGTCGAATTCATCCAGCTCGTATTGAAGAGTTGGTAGAGAAGAACCGTTTGGAAATTGATCAACGAATCCGTGAATACGGTGAAGCAGCTGCTTATGAAATTGGGGCCCCAAATCTACATCCTGACTTGATGAAGATTATGGGACGCTTGCAATTTAGAACCTCTTATGGTCAAAATGTTTTGCGTCACTCGATTGAGGTTGCTAAGTTATCTGGTATTATTGCGAGTGAACTTGGCGAAAATGTTGCCTTGGCTCGTCGAGCTGGTTTCCTACATGATATTGGAAAAGCCATAGACCGTGAGGTAGAAGGTAGTCACGTAGAAATTGGAACAGAGTTGGCTCGTAAATACAAAGAGCACCCTGTTGTTGTTAATACCATTGCCAGTCACCATGGAGACGTTGAACCAGAAAGTGTCATTGCTGTTATTGTAGCAGCAGCGGATGCTTTAAGTGCGGCTCGTCCAGGTGCCCGGAGCGAGTCTCTTGAAAGTTATATCAAACGTCTTCAAGATCTTGAAGAAATTGCAAATGGCTTTAAGGGAGTCAAGACTAGCTTTGCCTTGCAAGCAGGTCGTGAAATCCGAATTATGGTAAGCCCTGAAGAAGTGAAGGATGATAAGTTGACCATCTTAGCTCATGATATCCGTGAGAAGATTGAGTCCAACTTGGAGTATCCTGGTAATATCAAGGTAACCGTTATTCGTGAATTGCGTGCCATTGATTATGCAAAATAAAGCTTGCTAAAAGATAAAAAGATAGTCAGCAAAGGCGACAAGGTCTTGGTTGGCTATTTTTTATTTTGTTCCATGATAAAAAAAGAAAATCATTATTTCGTCTAGAAGGGGTTGGAAGCCTTGTCTCTAGGAAAAATCTGTTGAAAAATCTTTCTATTTTTGTTACACTAGATAGAAAGATAGCGAAGGAGACAAAATGGCGGATCGAGGATTATTAATCGTTTTCTCAGGGCCCTCAGGTGTTGGGAAAGGTACGGTTAGACGTGAGATTTTTGAAAGCTCGGATAATCAGTTTCAATACTCAGTATCGATGACAACGCGTGCACAACGTCCAGGTGAAGTGGACGGGGTAGACTATTTCTTCCGGACACGTGAAGAGTTTGAGGAGTTGATTCGTCAAGGTCAAATGCTCGAATATGCGGAATATGTAGGTAATTATTATGGGACTCCATTGACCTATGTAAATGAAACCTTAGACAAAGGAATTGATGTATTTCTAGAGATTGAGGTTCAAGGGGCCTTACAGGTAAAGAAAAAGGTACCAGATGCCGTCTTCATTTTCTTGACTCCTCCCGATTTGGATGAGTTGCAAGATCGTTTGGTTGGACGTGGCACGGATAGTGCGGAAGTGATTGCCCAGCGGATCGAAAAGGCCAAAGAAGAAATTGCCTTGATGCGGGAGTATGACTATGCCATCGTCAATGACCAAGTGCCTTTAGCTGCGGAACGGGTCAAGCGTGTGATTGAGGCAGAACATTTCCGTGTTGATCGGGTGATTGGCCACTACCAAGAAATGCTTCCCAAAGCCACTCAAGTGGTACGATAATTTAGAATAGGAATTAGGTAAAAAGATTATGATGTTAAAACCATCCATTGATACATTGTTGGATAAAGTACCGTCAAAATACTCTTTGGTTATTCTTGAAGCCAAACGAGCTCATGAGTTAGAGAGTGGTGCAAGTCCCACTCAAGAATTTCAATCAGTAAAATCTACCTTGCGTGCCTTGGAAGAGATTGAAGCAGGAAATGTGGTGATTCACCCAGATCCAGAAGCCAAGCGTGAAGCAGTTCGTCGTCGAATCGAAGCAGAACGCTTGCGTAAAGAAGAAGAAGAGCGTAAAATTAAAGAACAAATCGCGAAAGAAAAAGAAGATGGTGAAAAAATTTAAGGTTGGGTTCGCTCAATCTTATTTTTTGCTATTTAGCGGTAGGACAGGAAGGAGGTGAGAGCATGCTCGCACAAGTCATTGTTGATGTTCCCTTGATGCAAACAGACAAGCCCTATAGTTACCGAGTACCAGAAGAGTTTTCTCCTTTCTTGGAAAAAGGAATGCGAGTACATGTTCCCTTTGGAAGGGGAAATCGGCTCATTCAAGGGATTGTGGTTGACCTTGAAGAGAACACTCTAGTAGCTCAAGACCAAGAATTGAAAAGTATTGTAGAGGTCTTAGACTACCAACCGGTTCTAGGAGAGGAGCAATTTTGGTTGGCAGATCAGTTGCGAAAGACGGTTTTTGCCTACAAGATCACCCTCTTGAAAGCTATGTTACCGAGTGTTTTAAATTCTTCCTATGACAAAATTCTCCATCCGACAGAACTGCTATCGCCAGAAGATAGAGAGGACATTTTTGGAACAGCGACCAGCTTGGCCTTTTCTTCTTTGGATATTGATGCTCAAGCACGAATGATGCAACTGACTCGTAAAGGAGAGTTGGAAGTAGAATACCAAGCAGTGGATCGTAAACATATCAAAACAGAAAAATGGTATCGAGTAAATCATCACCTACTTGAAAATTTGGAAATCGCTAAGAATGCTAAAAAGCGCTTGGCCTTGCGTGAGTTTGTCCAAGGTCAAGAAGTGGATGCGCCTTTGAGTGATTTATTTGCGGAATTCTCTCGTCCTGTTGTGAACTATTTCATTGACCAGGGAGCCTTGCTTATTTTTGAAAAAGAAGTCAATCGTGCGGCTGTCTACTTTAAAGACAAAGAGTCGACAGAGGCCTTGGTTTTAAATGCTGAACAAGAACGAGCCGTTCAAGCGGTAACCAGCAAAATTGGGCAACCTTCCAAACCTTTTTTGCTAGAAGGGGTCACAGGAAGTGGAAAGACGGAGGTTTATCTCCAAATCATCCAAGAGGTGCTGGAAAAGGGGAAAACAGCTATTATGTTGGTTCCTGAAATTTCCTTGACGCCTCAAGTGACGGATCGCTTCATTTCTCGCTTTGGGGATCGGGTGGCCATCCTTCATTCAGGTCTATCCAATGGTGAAAAATACGATGAGTGGAGACGTGTTGAACGTGGAGAAGCTCAAGTGGTCGTAGGAGCGCGGTCTGCTATCTTTGCTCCTCTTAAGAACCTAGGGGCTATCATTATCGATGAAGAACATGAGGCTACCTATAAACAAGATAGCAATCCCCGCTACCATGCGCGTGAAGTGGCTTTGCTACGAGCTCAGTATCACCAGGCTGTTTTGGTCTTGGGGTCGGCGACACCTAGTCTAGAAACACGAGCCCGAGCAGGAAAAGGGGTCTATGAATTTCTTCAATTGACCCAACGGGCTAATCCGCTTGCCCGCATTCCAGAGGTAGAAGTGATCGATTTCAGGGACTATATTGGCCAGCAGGAATCTGGAACTTATACGCCCAAGTTGTTGGAGGCTATTGCAGAACGTCTGCAAAGAAAAGAGCAAGTCGTCCTTATGCTCAATCGCCGGGGTTATTCCAGTTTTGTCATGTGTCGGGAATGTGGTCAGGTAGATACCTGTCCTAACTGTGATATCTCCTTGACCCTCCACATGGACACCAAGACTATGGACTGCCATTATTGTAATTACCATAAGGCCATCCCAACTGTCTGTCCCAATTGCCAAAGTCGATCCATTCGTTATTACGGGACGGGGACCCAGAAGGCCTACGATGAGTTACAAGAAATTTTCCCAGAGGCTCGTATTCTGCGGATGGACGTTGATACTACTCGGAAAAAAGGGAGTCACGAGGCCTTGTTGGATCAGTTTGGTCAAGGGAAAGCCGATATTTTGCTTGGGACCCAGATGATTGCCAAGGGCTTGGATTTCCCCAATGTAACGCTAGTCGGTGTCCTCAATGCTGATACAGCCCTAAATTTGCCTGATTTTCGCTCGTCAGAGCGGACTTTCCAACTGTTAACCCAGGTGGCAGGACGGGCCGGTCGTGCGGATAAAGAGGGCCAGGTTCTGATCCAGACCTATAATCCTCATCATTATGCCATTGAATATGCGAAACGCCAAGATTATGAAGGGTTTTATGCCTATGAAATGAAGGTGCGCCACCAGTTAGGCTATCCACCTTATTATTACACGGTAGGTTTGACCTTCTCTCACAAACAAGAAGAGGTCGTGGTTAAAAAAGCTTATCAGGTGATGGATCTGTTGAAAGCAGGTTTATCGGACCAAGTCCAAATCTTGGGACCAACGCCAAAACCGATTGCTCGCACGCATAATTTATTCCATTACCAGATTCTGTTGAAGTACCGGTTTGAAGACCACTTACCACAGATTTTAAATCAGATTTTGGACTATACTCAAGAGCGAGAAAATCAAGATCTTCGAGTCAGCATTGACAATGAACCGCAAAGTTTTATGTAGAAGGAGAATAAATGACAAAAATACTATTTATGGGAACGCCTGATTTCTCAGCTACAGTCTTAAAAGGCTTGATTTCTGATGAACGCTATGAAATCCTAGCCGTTGTGACCCAACCAGATCGGGCAGTTGGCCGGAAAAAAGAAATCCGAATGACGTCAGTAAAAGAAGCGGCTTTAGAAGCAGGCTTGCCAATCTACCAGCCGGAGAAACTATCTGGAAGTCAAGAACTAGAAGATTTATTGGCTTTGGGAGCAGACGGGATTGTCACAGCAGCCTTTGGACAATTCTTGCCGAGTCGTTTATTAGAGGCGATGAAGTTTTCTGTCAACGTGCATGCTTCCCTTCTTCCAAAATACCGTGGTGGAGCTCCTATTCATTATGCCATCATGAATGGGGAGAAAGAAGCTGGTGTGACCATCATGGAAATGGTCAAAGAGATGGATGCTGGAGATATGATTTCCTCTCGCGCCATCCCTATTTTAGAGGAAGACAATGTGGGGACCATGTTTGAAAAATTGGCTCTTGTCGGTCGGGATCTTCTCTTAGAAACTCTACCGGCTTACCTTGCGGGAGAACTTAAGCCACAACCGCAGGACCCCCAACAAGTCACCTTCTCTCCAAATATCAAGCCGGAAGAAGAACGCCTGGATTGGACACGAACCAACCGTGAACTCTTTAACCAAGTCCGGGGTATGTATCCTTGGCCAGTCGCCCATACTCTATGGAAGGGTGAACGCTTCAAGATTTACCAAGCAAAACCGTGTGAAGGTCAAGGAGAACCAGGGGAAATTTTGGCTCTTCATAAAAATGAAATCGTTGTTGCGACGGGTGAGGGTGCCCTGGCCTTGACACTTATTCAGCCAGCCGGTAAACCCAAAATGGCTGTTGGAGATTTCTTAAATGGCTTAGGGCGACAACTGCAAGTAGGTGATCAATTTGGTAAATAAGATGCATACTGCACGAGGGTTGGCCTTATCTATCTTAGGAGAGATTTTCCAGGACGGTGCTTTTTCAAATATTGCCCTCAAAAAATCCTTGGGTAAGGCGACCTTATCAGAAGTGGATAAAAGTCTAGTAACTGAAATCGTCTATGGGACAGTTTCACGCAAATTGACCTTGGAATGGTATCTATCGCACTTTGTCGCTGATCGGGACCAGGTAGATCCATGGATCTATCATCTTTTATTGATGAGCCTCTATCAGTTCGTCTATTTGGAGAAGGTTCCTCCCCATGCTGTTGTCCATGAAGCAGTAGAGCTTGCCAAGCAACGGAAGAAGGGAAGCGAAAAATATGTCAATGCTCTCTTACGGAAAATACTACGAGAGGGGCTTCCATCCATTGACCGGATTAAACGAGTCAACAAACGACTTTCGATCCGTTATTCCCTTCCGGTTTGGTTGGTGAAAAAGTTGCTTGATGAGTATGGCGAAAAGCGGGCCATTGCGATTTTTGAGAGCCTCTATGTTCGCAACAAGGCCAGTGTTCGAGTTGTCGACCTGGACCAAAAAGAAGAGATCAAGGAGCAATTGCAGGCCTCTGATTCACTTTTGGCCTCAACTGCTCTTGTAAAGGAGAATGGCTATTTTGCGGGCTCTGATTATTTCAAACAAGGAAAACTGACCATTCAAGATGAAACCAGTCAATTGGTAGCTCCAGCTTTAGAAGTTCAACCTTCGGATCAGGTCTTGGATGCCTGTGCAGCTCCCGGTGGCAAGACCACTCATCTAGCTTCTTATCTAGTCGATGGGAAGATCACAGCCTTGGACTTGTACGATCATAAGCTCCAATTGATCCAGGAAAACGCTGAGCGTCTAGGGGTAGCAAATAAAATCCAGACAAAAAAACTGGATGCCAGCAAGGTATTTGAAGCTTTTGGTGCGGAGGCTTTTGATAAAATCTTGGTAGACGCCCCTTGCTCTGGGATTGGTTTGATCCGTCGTAAGCCAGATATCAAGTACAATAAAGACAATGCTGACTTTGCATCTCTGCAGGCGATTCAATTGGAAATATTGGATGGAGTTTGTCAAAGTGTGCGGAAAGATGGTATAATAGTCTATAGTACATGCACAATTATAGGAGAAGAGAATTTTGATGTGGTTGACCAGTTTTTAGAAACCCATCCAAATTTTGAACTCGTGCCAATAGATCATGAACGAAAAGATATTCTGAAAGATGGTTGTATTTTAATTACACCAGAATTGTATGGAAGCGATGGTTTCTTTATTAGTCGTTTTCGAAGAATATCGTAATCTCAGGAGGATACGGACAGTATGGAAATTTCTATCTTAACCGATGTAGGTCAAAGACGGACAAATAACCAAGACTATGCAAATCAATATATAAATAAAGCGGGGAAATCCATGATTTTTCTAGCTGACGGGATGGGAGGACATCGTGCTGGTAATATTGCTAGCGAGATGGCTGTAACTGATCTTGGCGCTGCTTGGGTAGCGACTGAAATCAGCACCATTAACGAAGTAAGAGAGTGGTTTGCTGAGAATTTGGAAAAAGAAAACCAGCAGATCCATCGCATTGGTCAAGATGAAGAACATAAAGGAATGGGAACAACTCTGGAAGCTGTTGCCATTATCGATGACCAAGTCTTATTTGCGCATGTAGGAGATTCCCGAATTGGACTCGTGCGTAATGGGGAATACCATCAAATGACCAGTGACCATTCTTTAGTAAACGCCTTGCTCAAAGCTGGACAGATTACGGAAGAAGAGGCAGCTCATCATCCACAACGCAATATCATCACCCAATCCATCGGACAAAAGGATGAACTGCAACCGGACTTTGGTATGGTTACAGTTGAAGCGGGAGATTTCATTGTTATCAATAGTGATGGATTAACCAATATGATCTCTGGCGATGAAATCCGTGATATTGTTATCAGCGATTTATCGGTTGAAGAAAAGGCAAGAACCTTGATTCGCTTTGCGAATAATGCTGGCGGTTTGGACAATATTACAGTTGTACTGATTCGCTTTGCTGAGGAGGATGTGGCATGATTCAAATCGGCAAAATTTTTGCCGGACGATATAAGATAATCCGTCAAATCGGGCGTGGAGGGATGGCAGACGTCTATCTCGCTCGGGATTTAATCTTAGATGGTGAAGAAGTTGCAGTTAAAGTACTGAGGACCAATTACCAAACAGATCCAATTGCAGTTGCTCGCTTCCAACGAGAGGCTAAAGCGATGGCAGATTTGGATCATCCAAATATCGTTCGGATCACGGATATCGGCGAAGAGGATGGCCAACAATACTTGGCGATGGAATATGTCGCTGGTTTGGACTTGAAACGCTATATCAAAGAAAATGCTCCTCTCTCAAATGAAGAAGCTGTTCGCTTGATGGGGCAAATCCTCCTTGCGATGCGCTTGGCGCACACGCAAGGTATTATTCACCGTGATTTGAAACCTCAAAATGTCCTTTTAACATCGGACGGAAATGCCAAGGTTTCTGACTTTGGGATTGCGGTAGCCTTTGCTGAAACGAGTCTCACCCAGACCAACTCTATGTTGGGTTCGGTTCATTATTTATCACCAGAGCAAGCCAGAGGATCGAAAGCTTCTATTCAAAGTGATATCTATGCAATGGGGATTATTTTCTACGAAATGCTGACGGGTCATATCCCTTATGATGGGGATAGTGCAGTGACCATTGCGTTGCAACATTTCCAAAAACCACTGCCGTCCATCATCGAAGAGAACAAAAATGTTCCGCAGGCCTTGGAAAATGTGGTGATTAAGGCCACAGCAAAGAAACTATCCGATCGCTATAAGTCGGTAGCTGAAATGTATGTCGACTTGTCAAGTTGCCTATCTTATGAACGTCGTAACGAGAAAAAATTAGTCTTTGATGACGCTTCAAAAGCGGATACCAAGACCTTACCAAAGGTGAACGTGGTTCCAAAACCGGCTCCACTTCCAACATCAGATACTCGTCCTACAGTTCATGAGGACTTGCCAGTGGCTTCAGAGGATAGAACAGCTCCAGTTTCTCCAAAAAATAAGCCACGTCGTCGTTTGCGGACGCGCTACAAGGTCTTGTTTGTAGCCATAGCTTTGGTACTAGCTGCCTTTGCCTTTCTTCTTTATATGAGTCCAGCCAACAAAACAGTTCCGGATGTATCTGGAAAAACGGTAGCAGAAGCTCGGGCTATCATTGAAGATCAGGAACTTCAAGTTGGAGACGAAAAAGAAGAATACAGTGATTCGGTACTGGAGGGCTATGTGATCCGTACCAATCCAAATGCAGGAGCTCAGAAAAAGGAAAATAGCAAGGTTGATTTGGTTGTCTCGAAAGGACCAAGCACCTTTGATATGCCGGACTATACTGGTATGTCTAGAGAAGATGCGGAAAACGACCTAAAAACCACCTATAAGCTTTCTAGCAAGCTCATTTCGATTGAAGAAGTCGAGACCAATGAAGTGGAACCAGGAATCGTTATGGAGCAATCTCCTGCTGCTGGTCAAAAATATGATTTGACTTCTAATACGAAAGTTGTTCTGAAAGTATCGAAGGAAAGTAATTCTATCGAGTTACCAAGTTATGTCGGTTCTGATTATGAGTTTGCTGTCTCTAATCTCGTTCAGATCTACGGGGTGAAGGAAGCAAATATTGAACGGAAGACCACATCGCATCTTCCGGCTGGTGTAGAAGTCCTACCAGGTCAAATTGTGAGTCAGACTCCAGAAGCTCAATCGAGCATCGATATTAAAAAGACTCGCATTGTCTTGACTGTATACGAACCGAAGACGGAACCATCAAGTAGCACGAAAGCTTCAAGCAGTTCATCAGAAAGTTCAAGCTCTACAACAGTGGAATCCCATTCCAATACGGAGCCTTCGGCTTCTACTGAACCAGAATCTTAATATGATGACCTTATAAACCCAGACCCAATCGGTCTGGTTTTTTTAGTAAAGAGAGAGTTGGAACGAATCCTTCTAGAGGCGGAAGCGAATCCCATAGAATTTTGATAAAATAGAATGGAGAGGTTCAATTATGTGGAAGATTCAATTGTTTGTGTTTGTTGAAGCTTTGTTACTCACCATGGCTGCAATCACTATTTTGGCGGGAAATATATCTCGTATCGTCCTAATCGTGGTTCTGTGCTTGCTTCTATTGTATTATTACATTGGAAAACAGCGGAGCAATTTTCTTTTAGTGGCATCCAGCATCCTGCTGTTTTTTATTGTCATGTTAAATCCTTATGTCATCGCTGCACTTTTGTTTGCCGTAGTCTATGCCATGCTGGTGGCTTATCCCTATTTTTACCGTGAAAACGAAGAAGTGAAGATAGATTATGAGGAAGATGTAGAAATCCGACAAGAGAAAACGCCTTGGATTGGGGATTTACATCATTTTTCAAAGGTAAACTGCCATTTTCGTGATTTGACGATTACACGTTTATTCGGGAAGGATACGATCCACTTAGACGAAGTGATTGTAGTGAATCATGACAATGTCATCATCATGAGAAAGATGTTTGGTAATACGAAGATTATTTTGCCAGTGGATGTGGAGCTGAGCTTGCAGGTGAATACCTTATATGGAGAATTGCGACTCTTCTCTCAAAAACCTAGGAAATTGAGAAATGAGACAGTAAGCATGGAGACCCCAAATTATCGAAGTTCCCATCGAACAGTGAAGCTTGTTATTGCGGGGATTGTAGGAGATGTGGAGGTCGTCAGAGGATGAAACGAACAGACTATCTTTTAATCTTCCTTTATACGGTCTTAATTCTAGCTGTAATTATCCATTCGATCTTTGGTCTCTTTGACTTTCAGTGGACCTATCTACTGGAAGATTTATCAAAACTTCGTGCCTTTCTGTTTATCGGCTTTGGTTTGACGGTTGCTTTGACTATATTGATGATTCTATTGATTAAATTGATTCAATTTACAATTATGAACACCGTTCAAAAAAACCTGAGAAACTTGCTCGAAGGCAAGAAGCTAAAACTCGGAGAAAACAAAGAGATTAATGAAGAGTTTCAACGCTTGGATCGCAAGCTCAAACGCCTGACAGAAAATTTGCAACGTACAGAAAATCGAGTCATGCAAAATGAAGAAGAGATTGTGGAAAGAGAACGCAGGCGAATTGCTCGAGATCTCCATGATACGGTGAGCCAAGAATTATTTGCAGCTAATATGATTTTATCCGGTGTAGCCAGTCAGGGTCAGGTTCTTCAACTGCCTAAAGTCGGGCAACAGTTGAAGGGAGTTACAGAAATTCTAAACACTGCTCAAAACGATTTGCGGATTCTCTTATTACACCTGCGGCCGACAGAATTAGAAGGTCGAAACTTGGTAGAAGGTCTCCAGGTGATTTTTAGAGAACTACAAGAAAAGAGTAATTTAGAAGTTCATTTTGAACACGATGTTCAAAGACTCCCTAAAACAATAGAAGAGCATATTTTCCGGATTGTGCAAGAAGTAGTGAGCAATGCATTGAAACATGCCCATGCGAAGCGCTTGGATGTTTATCTGTTGCAAACTGAGCAATCTCTCCATCTAAAATTAGCAGATGATGGAGTGGGGTTTGATCCAGAATCTTTGGGTGAACTAAGTTATGGTATGAAAAATATTCAAGATCGAGTAGATGACATGGCAGGAAGAATTAAGGTTTTGACCAGTCCTAAAAAGGGAGTGGCCATTGATATTAAAGTGCCATTAGTAGAAGGAGAAGATGATGAAATTATTACTAGTAGATGATCATGAGATGGTCCGATTAGGATTGAAAAGCTATTTAAGTATGCAAGATAGGATTGATCAAGTCCTAGAGGCTAGCGATGGTCAAGAGGGGGTAGAGGTAGCCTTACAAGAACGACCAGATGTCATCATTATGGATATTGTCATGCCACATATGACCGGGATTGAAGCGACACTCGCCATCCTGAAGGAGTGGTCAGATGCAAAAATATTGATCCTAACGTCTTATCTGGACAATGAAAAAATCTACCCTGTCTTGGATGCGGGAGCCAAGGGATATATGCTCAAAACCTCTAGTGCAGAGGAAATTTTACGGGCCATTCGTAAGGTGGAACAAGGAGAGTTGGCGATTGAGACAGAGGTCAGCCAAAAAGTTGAGTATCGAAAAAATCACGTGGAACTCCATGATGACTTGACCGCGCGTGAACGAGATATCTTAGCTTTGCTAACCAAGGGATATGAAAATCAACGGATAGCTGATGAATTATTCATTTCATTAAAGACGGTCAAGACGCACGTGTCGAATATTTTGTCAAAATTAGAAGTGAGCGATCGTACCCAAGCAGTAGTTTATGCCTTCCAACATCACTTGGTCTCTCAGGAAGATTTTTAGTCAAAAACATGCTATAATAGACAGCATACTGAATGGAGACAACATGGATGCAAAAACACGCTACAAAGCGAAAAAGATAAAAATAGTATTTTTTGATATTGACGATACCTTACGAAATGTTGAGACCGGCTATGTTCCAGCTTCAGTCACCAGAGTGTTTTCAAAATTACGAGAAAAAGGAATTTACACAGCCATTGCCAGTGGTCGAGGGATTTTTGGAGTGCCAGAAGAAATCAAGGCTCTCCAACCTGATTTCTACGTCACTCTGAATGGTTCTTACGTGATTGATCGTAAGGAGAATGTCATTTATGAAGAAAGGGTACCAAATCCACTTGTTCAGAACTTTATTGCATGGGCCAAGCAGGTAGGGATTCATTATGGTTTGGTTGGGAGTCATCAAGCAGCTCTTTCAGCTCGGACAGAAGAAATGAGCCGGGCCATTGATCCCATCTATCCAAATTTACCAGTAGATCCTGACTTTGCTACCAAGCATCCCATTTATCAAATGTGGACCTTCGAGACTGGTAAAACATTCGATGCTCTCCCAGAAGCTTTAGGGCAGGAATTGCGTTTGGTTCGATGGCACCCTATCTCATCAGATGTTGTCTTGGATCAGCAATCCAAAGCTCACGGTGTCTCAAAAGTAGTCGAAAAACTGGGTCTCAAACCAGAAAATGTCTTAACGTTTGGGGATGGATTGAATGACATAGAATTATTTGACTATGCTGGTTTAGCGATTGCCATGGGAAACGCCCAAGATGCATTAAAAGCTAAAGCAGATTATGTCACAAAAACCTTAGAAGAAGATGGCATTTTACATGCCTTAGAGGAGTTAAAAATGGTTGAAAAAGAATTGCATTTACCACAAACAAAAATGGATCAAGAAACAGGACCAATTGCGACGATTCGTACCAACTATGGAAATATGAAGATTC
Source organism: uncultured Streptococcus sp. (assembly GCA_902470035.1). Taxonomy (GTDB): domain Bacteria; phylum Bacillota; class Bacilli; order Lactobacillales; family Streptococcaceae; genus Streptococcus. The sequence continues at coordinate 14,316 of CABREZ010000028.1, forward strand.
GTCTCTTTCCTGATCAAGCACCAAAAACAGTAGCAAACTTTATTGCGCTTGCAAAAGATGGCTACTACAACGGAGTGATTTTCCATCGCATCATTAAAGATTTCATGATCCAAGGTGGGGATCCAACTGGAACAGGTATGGGTGGTGAATCCATCTATGGAGAGTCTTTTGAAGATGAATTCTCAGAAGAATTGTACAATATCCGTGGTGCACTTTCTATGGCCAATGCTGGACCAAATACCAACGGCAGTCAATTCTTCATTGTTCAAAACCAACACCTTCCTTATTCTAAAAAGGAAATTGCCCGTGGTGGTTGGCCTGAAGCTATTGCAGAAATTTATGCAGAAGAAGGAGGGACACCTCATTTGGACCGTCGTCACACAGTGTTCGGTCAGTTGATGGATGAAGCTTCTTATCAAGTATTGGATACAATTGCGGCAGTAGAGACAGGTGCCATGGACAAACCCAAAGAAGATGTGGTCATGGAATCAATTGACATTGAGGGAGAGGCATGAGAATCGGGGATAAACTGAAGGGTGTTGTGACAGGCTTGCAACCTTATGGAGCCTTTGTTGAATTAGAGACAGGGGTAACCGGTTTAATCCATATTTCTGAAATCCGCAGTGGATATATCGACAACATTCATGATATCTTAAAAATTGGGGATCAAGTTTGTACCCAGGTTATCGATATTGATGAATACTCTGGGAAGGCTAGCTTGTCTCTTCGTACCTTAGAAGCTGGGAACAGAAAGCAGTTTCGACATCATCGTTTTTCTAATGATCGCCATAAGATTGGTTTTACTCCTTTAGCCAAGCAATTACCTATTTGGATTAAAGAAAGTAAAGAATTTTTGAGTGACACTAGTCAAGGAAAATAAAAATTTGTTTCTGCAGATAGAAGAAAAAGAGGCTACATCGTAGCCTCTTTTTGAATGTAGACAAACTATTGTTTTACATAAAACGGCTAGATGATTTTTAAAAATGACTTAGCCATTTAATAAGAAGATAAAAACTTTCCGCCGTTAGAAAAGTGGCAGAGACACTAGTGTCTC
>CABREZ010000029.1 GCA_902470035.1 uncultured Streptococcus sp.
GGAGGTGGGACGACGAAATCGAATTCTAACGAATTACCGATTTCTGTCCCACTCTCTTTTTCGTTTATCCTAACACCAATTCGTCACTCACCAATGTTTCACCACTGTTCTGATGGAAAAGGCGCATCAAGTCTTCAACTGTCAGGTTCTTCTTTTCTTCCCCTTTAACATCGACTACAATCTTGCCTTGGTAGAGCATGATCAAGCGATTGCCATATGCGATGGCATGGTTCATATCATGCGTAATCATCAAGGTTGTCAAATCATGGCTTTCGACAATCTTTTGCGTCAGTTCCATGACCATTTCACTGGTCTTGGGGTCGAGCGCCGCGGTATGTTCATCCAGTAGCAAGAGTTTTGGTTTGACCAAGGCAGCCATGACCAAGGTAAGGGCTTGCCGTTGTCCCCCTGATAAGTATTGTGTATCCACTTTGAGGCGATTTTCCAAACCAATATTGAGTTCCTTCAAAGCCGTTTTAAATTCCGCGCGGTCTTTTTCTCTGACCCCCCAACTGAGGCCCCGTCTTGCTCCACGTTTTTTAGCAATGGCCATGTTTTCTTCAATGGTCAAGCGGGAAGCCGTCCCCATCTTAGGATCCTGGAAAACACGCGCAATATCTTTAGCACGCTTCCGAACACTGGTCTGCTTAATGGATTTCCCTTCCAAAATGATATCTCCTTGATCCACTTGCAATCCACCTGCCAGAATATTCATCAATGTCGATTTACCAGCTCCATTTCCTCCGATGACGGAGATGAAATCCCCTTCTTCTACTGTTAGATCCAAGCCCTTGAGAACATGGTTTTCATTGACCGTGCCTGCTTCGAATGTCTTATGGATGTCTTCAATTTTTAACAATGTTGCCATTTATCTTCTCCTTCTAGTTGCTGCTTAATTTTAATCCACGAATCTTGAGACGTTTCTGTACTTCTGGTGCGAACAAAATCAAAGCCAAGAGAATGGCGTTAAACAAACGGACTAAGTTTTGGTCTAGGTTTGGAATTTCGTAGATATTGAGGATAATGAGGCGGTAGACAATTGCCCCCACTCCAATCGAAAGCAAACGTCCTCCAATGGTCAAATCATGGATTAGGACTTCTGCTAAAATAACAGCACTGAGACCTACGACGATGGTCCCTGTACCAGAAGTCACATCGGAGAAGCCGTCTGTCTGAGCGAAAAGAGCCCCACACAATGAAACCAGTCCATTGGAAATCATATAACCAAAAATCTTCATGGTGTCCACATTCACCCCATTGGCCTCACTCATCGGGATATTGTCCCCAGTCGAACGAAGAACCAAACCAATCTGGGTTTTCATCAAGAGGGTCAAAATCAGACAAACCAATAACAAACAAGAAATACTAACAGCAAAGACAGCTGCCTCATTGGACAAACCCAAGCCCATCACAGACTTGAAAATGGTACTAGAATCACCAATGGATAAATTAGGGACGCCCCCCATGATTTTAATATTGATCGAATAGAGACCTGTCAGAGTCACAATCCCTGTTAAGAGCGCTGGAATCTTCATCTTGGTATGAAGAAGACCAGATACCAACCCTGCTAGCATCCCTGCTAAAATCGAGAAGAGAGTCGCTAGCCAAGGGTTTTGCCCTGCTTGAATTTGGGACGCAACGACTGCAGCCCCAAGCGGAAAAGCCCCTTCTGCTGTCATATCCGCTATATCTAAAATGCGGAATGTTAAGAAAATACCAATGGCCATAATCGACCACAATAAACCTTCAGATAAACTTGATAATACTAAATCCATCATCCATCTCCTATTTCTTTTCGTTCATACCAGAGAGGTCAATTCCTAATTTCTTAGCCATCTCTTTGTTAACATACAATTCTAGATTCTTAGGGGCCTCCACTGCCAGTTCGGCTGCCTTTTCCCCTTTCAGGATCCGAATCGCCATCCGGGCAGATTGACGACCCAACTCAGTGTAGTCTGTCCCATAGGTATAGAGCCCTCCTACTTGGGCCATTTCAATCGAACCTCCAATAACTGGAACCTTATGTTTCAAAGACACTTGTTTAATGGTTTCCATTGTAGAAGAAATGATGTTGTCTGTTGGGATAAAGACTAGATCCACTTCTGACATCAAACTGTCCGTTGCTGCTTTCACATTATTGCTATCCAAAATAGTCTTCTCTACGACACGGTAGCCTTTGGCCTCAAGGACCTTCCTGGCTTCATCTTTTTGAACGACTGAGTTGGGCTCACTTTGCGTATAGAGAATCCCGACTGTCTTAGCTGTTGGCAAAACCTTTTGAATCAGATCGACTTGCGTAGCAATAGCATCTGAAGATTGGTCACTCGTTCCTGTCACATTGCCACCAGGCTGATCCAAGTTCTTGACCAACTTAGCAGCCAGAGGGTCTGTCACTGCAGAAAAGACCACAGGGGTCCTTTTGCTCGTATTGGCGATACTTTGTGCTGATGGAGTCGCAATGGCAAATACAAGATCGCTTTCTTGTGACAACTGATTTGAAATATTTTTCAAATTTCGCTGCTCCCCTTGGGCATTTTGATAGTCAATTTCAATCTCTTCTCCATCTACATAACCTTGTTTGGCTAACTCTTCCACAAAGCCTTTACGAGTCGCATCTAAAGACTTATGGGTAATATACTGAGAAATCCCTATCTTAATCTTTTCATGCTTAGAGGTTTTCAAGTGGTGAAGGGTCAAGAGGGAGGTCATCAGTAGACCAACTACCAGAACCGGGGCAATTAACTTCTTTACAACTTTCATGAAACATGTCTCCTTCTCTAAAACATTCAAACAAAATACAAAAAACCGTTTAGATGATTCTAAACGGTTGGTATCATTCCTCACAAACTTAAAAGTATGCCAGTATTGCCGTCCATTTAGATATCATCTATATGGACCACAATCAAAAATCTTAGCCACATAGATACAAACAAATTGCTCGTTTCGTTTGCATCCATGAGTTCATGTCTACAAACACTATCTAAAGTAGCTAAAGTAAAAGTTTTGATTCAACAATGTGGAGTTCGTGTTTTTCATAAGATTCTGCTTTCGTTTTTTTATGTTGACTATCTTACCGAAAATTTTTCAAGCTGTCAAGCCTAAATTCAGAATTTTTTTAATTATCTTATTTTTTTCTACGTGTATCAACAAAAAAAGCGCCCGATTTGGGCACTAAATAAGCGAATATCTTATTTTTTAAAGGAGTATTCAATTCCATAATCATTTCCATCCACGGAAACTTTCAGCGTTCCATTTTCAATTTTATACTTGAGATCGTATTGAAGGAAATGACTCGCATCTTCATCCTGAATGAATCGGTGATCTTTTTCATCCACCTCACCTTCAAAGGCTACCATTTTAAGAGTGCCTTTTTTCACATCGATTTCAAGTCCCATATCCTCTAAATAGGAATTCTCACTGTTTTCCTGGATATAGTCTAAGGCATCCTCAACAGAGTAAAAATCATTGTCCCCATCATCATAGAGTTCCTTTGCAGCTCCCTTAAAATCAATCTTACCAATCACACTGATGGTTACTTTTTTGCCCTTTACCTCTACGATCATATCCATATCTTTTACAAATTCACTAGAAATATCTGATGTAGTAGAGAAAGTGCCTGAAAAAGCAGACTTCATTGTCTTTTTCATCTCAGGAGTAGCTGACCATTTCCCTTGAATACTATTAGGATTTTTAGCAAATAAGAAAAATGCAAGCACAGCTAAAACTGCAACGGCGACAAGACTACATAATCCAATAATCAGACCTTTCTTAGGCTTCTTACCGGGTATTGGGGCTTGTCCCATATATGGGGAATTAGTCTGGTAATTCAGTTGCCCATTGTTTGGATAACCTCCCTGCATCTGAGCATTGTTATAGGATGTGAAGGGCGCTCCTGCTTGAGCCGACTCCTGAACAGGAGCTTGTGGCTGAGTTCCACCTTGCCCAAAAGCTTGTCCTTGATGTTGAAACGGACTTGTTCCACCTTGGTATTGATTTGGAGCTGGGCTTGCACCTCCAAATGTGGCTTGGGTCGGAGCTGGACCTCCGAACTGTGCTTGTCCTGGTGATGGCGTCGCACCTCCAAACTGTGTTTGCTCTGGAGTTGGCGCTGCACCGCCAAATTTGGCTTGTTCTGGAGTTGGCGTCGCACCTCCAAATGGTGTTTGCTCTGGAGTTGGCGCTGCACCGCCAAATTTGGCTTGTTCTGGAAACGGTAAGTGACCTCCAAATTGTCCTTGATTGGAAACAGGTGCTGCACCTTCAAATGTAGATTGAATTGGATTTACCGGCGTATTCGGTGTCGCTTGTGTTTCAGGACTTCCAAACGTACCAAAAACCTGTTGAATCTCCTCTTGATTGGCTGGTCGACCATGGGCTCTCTCAAACTCTGCTAACCATTCTTCTTGTTTCATTGCTATCTCCTCCTAACATTTAGTTATTTTATTATAAAGGAAATTCATAGTAGATGCAAATCCGACTAAAATGAGCATAAAAAAATCAGGGAAAATCCCTGATTTGATGTTCTTATTCTTGACCTTTTGTCGCTTGCTCATCTTCATCGACTAGGTCACTGACCTCAACCTTCACCTTGGTAACACGACCATTTTTCACCTTATCATTTGTGAGGATCAAGTGTTTCTTCATGCTATCTACTTCAAAACTCAAGCGTTCTTTATGACCTGGAATGCGACCAACACCAGTTAGGTAGTAGCCTGCAATGGTATCCACATCATCGCTTTCTAACTTCACATCGAAATACTCATTGAAATCATTTAGGGTCACAATACCCTGAACAATATAGAGGTTTGGCTCAATTTCAAAAACATCATTCTCAGCCTTATCGGTTTCATCATCGATTTCCCCGACGATTTCCTCAAGAAGATCTTCCAAAGTTACCAGACCAGCCATTCCTCCATACTCATCGAGCAAAATAGCCATCTGATTCTGTGTATTCCGAAGTTCCTTCAGGAGGTCATCAACAAAGATCGTTTCCGGTACAAAGAGTGGTTCCTGAAGAATCTTGCGAAGAGATATGTTCTCAAAGCCATTCACAAAACCTTCATTAAGCAAGCGTTTGGTATGGATGAGACCAATGACATTGTCCTTGTCGTCATCATAGACAGGGATACGAGAAAAATTCTGTTTTAAGATACTTTCGATGATTTCTCTGGTATCATCTTGGATATCCACCATAAAGGCATCCGTACGAGGAACCATTAGCTCACGAGCCATCAGCTCATCTAGCGAAAAGACTCCTTGCAACATTTCAATCTCGTCAGCATCCAGACTCGTTTCACTCTTAGCCAGCATATAGGCAATCTCATCTCGTGACATCTCTTCGTCTGCATCATCAAATTGCATTGGTGTCAGACGACTTACCAGATTGGTTGACGCCGATAAGAGCCAGACAAAGGGGCTAACGATTTCCCCTAGTAAAATAACAATTGGAGCCGTCCGAATAGCCAAACTATCTTTTAGATTCATGGCAATACGCTTCGGATATAACTCACCAAATACAATCGAAATATAAGTCAGAAAAGCCAGTGAGAGGAAACTAGCCATCGCACGTGCTGTCTCCGTATTTCCCATCCAGGAAGCGATAACTTTCCCAAGATCATCAGCTAGGCTTGCCCCAGACAAAATGGTAATCAAGGTAATACCAACTTGAATCGTAGACAAAAAGTGGTTTGGATTTTCCAATACCTTTAAGAGGCGAATATATTTTTTATCACCCTCTTCAGCCTTCTGTTCCACCCGAGAGCGATTCAGCGATACCATCGACATCTCCGTTGCAGAGAAAAAAGCATTTAATAAGGTCAATACAAATAGTAAAACAAATTGCAGTATTAAATCCTGACTGCCAGGGTCTTCCATGGATATTCTCCTCAATGTATAGTAATAATGCCCATTATATCATATTTTTTAAAATGGTGCATGGTCGCAAAATTTCCCTCCTAAAAGAGGAGGGAAAGCTCAGCTATACTCCATAACGTGTAAAATCATAAAAGAGTACATTCAGTTTTTCTACAAGTTCCAAAAGGGTCAAACTACTTGTACAAATAAATTTTTTCCTTTTTATATCCGGAATCATAAAGTTGGCAACAATAACATCATATTCAGTGTGCTCTAGTTCATGAAGATTAAAGTCATGCTTGATGACCTGTGAAAACTCAAAGTTATCCGTACAATAGAATTTTAAGAAATCAATCATGGACTTGGCATGATGGTCATCGTATCGACTAATGATTAAGACCTTGACAGCCTTACGTCTCCTTAGGAGTTGAGGTAATAGATTTTCCCAATGTGAAAATACTGTATAAATCTGATGCTTGAGATTTTCAGGATTTTCATGAAAGCCCATCTCTTTGAGATAGTGATACAAGCCAGTTTCAACATCCTGATAAAATTTTGGGAAGAGGGTTCGATAATCCTCATTGGTATGGCTCTTGGTATCATAGAGAAGAAACTCACCAAAGATTTCACGTCGCTCCAAATAGGCGGTGTTGTGAATATGCATGATCATCTCTTCATAATTCTCAAGTTCTAAACTATAAGATTCACTCAGATGATCAAGAAATTGAGAGGCTAAAATATAGGATTTTTTTGTAACAGCGTCTTCCTCTGTAGCATCAATCAACCCCTGTGGGGTAAAATAGAAGCGTTTCTGTAAGAAGATAATAAAGAGTTGTTCAATGGTTTCTTCGTTAAATTCCACACCCAACTGCAAACCAAAATAACGAAGCATCTCATTAATTTTTGGTAGTTCCTGATAGAGGTAAGCGTATTGTTCAAAATTATTAGCCCCTTCAATTCGATAACCTTGTTTTATCCGGTAAAGGTACACCGTCAGCATAATTTTATAAGAATGGAAGATCGAATAAGTCAGTGGGATTTCTGTCAGTTTATAGAAGAAGGTGATAAAATCAATAATGACTTGCTCTCTGATATCTGGAAATGGCCACTCTAAATAATAATACCGCTCTGCAAAATACTGGGAATAGAAAAAGCGAATATCCACTTCATCCCCCACGACATTTAGAGGATTCAAGGTGATTCGAATATTGTACTTTTCCTGGATAATTTGATTGATATTTCGAATCAAGCGATAAAATGATTGCTGGCTGAGATCATACCGTCTACAGATTAAATCACTGGAAACATCCTTATGGAAAAACAAGTATTCCAAGAGAGAAAAAGCTGTAGATTCTTTAAAGAAGTGATGGTAGACCACCTCAATCCCAATCGAATCGTCATAACTAATCTTAATACCATTTGTCGAAGACTCAATCAAAAACTCATTAAAGACCGTTCGTAAATTTGAAAGATCCTCCTTCAATGACCGTTCTGTACAATCTAACATTTCAGCGAGTTCCTTCAAATGAAACCAGCGCTTCTCTCGAATTAATGTTTCTAGCAAACGCATTTGGCGTCGCTGCTTTTTGGCAAGCAATTCTATCATCTTATAGAAACTCCTCGATTTTGTATCATTACTAATTCATTATAACATATTTTCTAAAAGGAAAGGTAAAAGTTTACGATTCAAAGACTTATCCTAGTCTTTCACGTTATTTAAACAAAAAAGGAATGGTTGTCCATTCCCTTTGTATTTATTCTACTAGGATTTATTGATAATCCCAAATTCTTCCTGCTTGCGCTGCTTCTGTGTCTTTTTATGATTTTCATACAAGGCTGCGAGGAATTTTACAATCTCTTTACCAATCGAATAAACCGGAATCGCCACAACCATCCCAATCACACCATAGATGTTACTGGATAAGAGCAAGAGGACCATGATGGTAATAGGATGCACCTTCATCACCCCTCCCACAATCCGTGGGTAGAGGATATTTCCGTCAATCTGTTGGACGATGAGCATGAAGATGACTGCTTTAACCATCATATTGAAATCGGTAAAAGCATAAGTAACCACCATGGGAATCAAGCCGATCGTCGGTCCAATATAAGGAATGAGGTTGGCCAAGGCTGAGAAAATCGCAAAGACCAAGGCATACTTCAAACCAATAAAACTATATCCAATAAAGGCTAGAGTTCCAATAATCAAGGCATCAATAGAAATTCCACTAATATAGCGAGAAACCGTTTGGTTGAGGCTCACTAAGAGAGAGGTAATATTCCGTCGGTCATTCTTCAGGATGGTCCGCTCCAACATCGGTAGCAATTTTTTCCCATCTATCAAGAAATAAACCAAGAAAATTGGGGTCATGACGAGAATAAAGAGCGTATTGACAATTGTCGATACCACACTACCTAAACTATTGGTCACACTATTCAAGATATTCTGTAGAATATCTACATAAGATAGGTTTAGTTGCTGAATGGTCGATTGGATATTGATACTCTGAAAGGCTGGATTCTTCGATAACTTCGTTACAAAACTTTGCACTTCCCAATACAAGCCTTGGGTTGAATTAATCAAGCTTGTCAACTGGTTGATCAAAATAGGCAAGATATAAACAATCCCATAAATAATCAATCCAAAAAGGGTTACCAAGGTTAATAGAATGCCCCAAATTCGATTCAGATGAAATTTCTTTTCCAAAAATTCTACGATTGGATTGGTGATATAGTACAAGAAACCAGCAATCAAAAATGGAAGAATAATGGTATTCAGAACAGATACAAATGGAGAAATGAGGCTTCCCATACTTCCCCAAATATAGAATATAATTGTTAATAGTAGGACTTCACAGGTCCAGAAAAATAATTTACTTTTATGAAACATCCCTTTCCTCCTATCTGCTATTTTATCATATTTATGGTAAAATAGAGAATATTTTTATGAAGGTTAAAAAGATGAAAGATAGCTTAATTGAACTGAAAGACGTCACTCTCAGAAAAGAAGGAAAAAATCTCCTTTCCCGTTTGAATTGGACCGTCAATAAGGGGGAAACCTGGGCCATCCTTGGACTGAATGGTGCTGGTAAATCGACCCTACTTCGTCTCTTAATGGCGGAATATTGGAAAACGGAAGGAGAGGTTTCCGTTCTCGGGACACAATTTGGACAAGGGGGCATTTCTGAGCTCCGCAAGCGAATCGGAGTGGTCAGCTCCTTTATTTCTGAGCGTATTCCCGAATCTCTTTCTCCGGAAGAAATCGTCCTCACTGGGAAATACAAGAGTAGCATTCTCTATACAACTTATGGAGAGAAAGAACTCGATGAAGCACGATCCATGTTGCGTCGCATCGGGGCTAGTGCTTTGATTGGGCGAAAATACCGGACTCTCTCTCAAGGGGAAAAACAGACGATTCTTATCGCCCGCAGTCTCATGGAAGAACCCGATCTTCTTATCTTTGACGAAGCCTCAAGTGGGCTCGACTTGTTTGCTCGGGAAGCGATTTTTCAACTGATTCACCAGATCAAACAGATGGAAAAGGCACCGACCATTCTCTTTGTCACCCACCATGCAGAGGAAATCACCAAGTCCTTTAGCCATGTCCTTCTCCTCAAAGACGGACAAAGTTTTGCCCAAGGACCTAAGGAGGAAATTCTCACCCAAGAAACTCTATCAGACTTTTATGGAGGACAAGTCCAGCTAATTCCAATCGGTGAGGACCGCTATTACATTCAACCAGACAAGTAATCAATAGTCTGCTAAGATACAAAACAAAGAGATTGGGACAAGCGTCACCAATCTCTTTTCTTCTATTTAGCTGAAAAATTATTTTTATCGATTTCGAGCGTAATTGATCATATCATAAGGAAGAGTATTGGCACTTTCTCTTAAGGAATAGTTTTCCAATTCGTTGACATTTTGCCGCATGCGACGCGCATACTTGGCCGAAATCAAATGCTGTTCCTCATATTCAAAAATGAGTTTTCTCTCCAGGTAATAACCTCTTAGCATCTCATCAATATTATTGGGCTTGATCCGATTGATAACCCGCTCTACAAAGGCTCCACTGGTAATCAAAGACGTTTCACGCAAGCGTGATTCTTGAAGGAAAGAAACCAAGCTACTGCGATAAACCCCTTTTAGGTTTTCCAAACTCTCGATAATAATTTCTGTATTGGCCAAATACAAGGCAGCAATCTGGTCATAGTCAATGGCTTCGAGCTTGTAATTCTCTCCGTTTTTCCATGCCCGAATATCTGATCCAAAGGTCACAAGCTCGTGCAAAAGCAGTCGGAGCAAGCGAAAGAGTACCAAGAAATAATAGGTCAGGCGGGATGACAGATTGCGGTTGACCTTCTGCTCCATGGATCGAAGATAACGTTGATAGACATGGTAACTTCTATCTCGAATCTTTCCTTCTTCATAAGCCTGTTCCAAACCATCATTCTCGATACTAAGAATAAGGAGTTTCAGTTGTTCCCAGTCTCTTTGAGTCGCCTTATCCTCCTGACTGAGAATCATATTTTCTATCCGCCCATGATAATTATCAATCGCCGCATACAAAGGACCCTTCTGCTTGGTCACCGTCAACTCTTTTTCCAATAGCATGACAACATCGTTCAAAATAGCAATGTGCATCAAATGATCATTGGATTCCTCTTTGTCTTCGGAGAGCTTCGGTAGGATGAGAAGGCCGAGTAAGAAACTACACAAAGTGACCCCTGCTACTAAAAACAAGAGAACAGGATATTCTGCTTCTAAATGCGTTGGTATCAAGAGAATGGTCGCAATAGACACCGTTCCTTTGACCCCTGAAAAGGTCAATAAGAGGGCATCTTTCAGATACTTGTCAATGGATTTTTTCAATTGAAAACCCCTGTACCAGTAAAATCCATACACCATCAAAAAGCGAATGAGGAACAAGAGTCCCGTCAATAAGAGAACTGTCACAATCAAGAGCAGATTGTTGTAAAAGGGAGTCCTAAGAATTGGCTCAGAAATCATCTCTAGCTCCATCCCCAAGAGGACAAAGACAGAACCGTTGAGGACAAAATTGACTGTATTCCAAACCGTATGCGTGACCGTATCGACTTTGGCTTCTAGTAGGGTAATTTTCTTAAACCGACTAGCCTTTAGAATTCCAGCCACGACCACCGCAATAATCCCCGACACATGGATCTTTTCTGCGATAAAGAAGGTTAACAAAGGAAGACTCAATTCTAAAATGAGTTCACTGGCAATATCTGTTGCCCGAACACTGAGCAGTAATTTTTGAAGCCCACGGTTGATAGCTGCTGTCACAATCCCTACCGCAAAACCGCCTAAAATGGAGATAGCCAAGTCCCAACTAGCTTGGCCCAAGGAAAATACTCCAGTGGTCCATGCAGCCAGTGCCACACGAAAGGCGACCAAGCCTGAAGCATCGTTGAGCAAGCCCTCTCCTTTTAGAATGTTGGAGATTCGTTTTGGAAAGGAAAAGCGTTCCGATAGAGAGGCAAAGGCCACTAAATCTGTCGGACCGAGCGCTGCCCCAACTGCCATACAAGCAGCCAAAGGAATTCCCATCCACATGAGATGAGCCATCCAGCCCAAGCTAAGGGTCGAAATAAAAATGACTGGGAAGATTAAAAAGGCAATGATGCGCCAGTGCTTCAAAATCGAGGTAATGTCTGCTTCTTCTGCTTCTCGAAAGAGTAATGGTCCAATAACCAAGGCCAAAAAGAGTTCGGTATCTAAGTGATACTCCGAATTGGGTAAGAGAAAGCCAATCCCAATCCCAAGGACGATCTGGATCAAGGGGAGGGGCAAGGTAGGAATCAACTTATTGGTCGCATTGGAGACAATCAGGATCAAGGAAAAGACAATGGCGTATACAAGAATCTCCATCCCTTATCCTCCTGATCGTTGCTTACAACAGTCCTCAAAGAGTTGCTTTTGTTCTTGGATCTTTTGATCAATCTTTGTCAGATCCTTGTGCTCAATTTTCTTCTGGCAACGTTCCATTTCAAGAGAAACCAGCTTCTTCTTGATTTTGATCATCTTTTTGCTCATCCTTGCTTCATCTAAAAAACCAACGGCACGTTCATGAGAGGTGGACTCCACAAAATTGTGGCGAAGATCTTCAATTTTATTTTTTAAAAACTCTTTATCCATAGCGATAACTTTCTAATTTTTCAATCATGACTAAAAATGGGGGATGATTGGTTTGGTTCAGAGTCCGGTAACTAGTGACCGTAAATTCTTGTTGAGGAAGTTGGGAGACAAAATCTAAAACCGCGTCCTTCTCTAGATTTCCACCCTCATGACCATAATAGATCATAATGGCAATCCGCCCACCCTTGATTAAGCAGTGACATAACTTATCAATGGCCTGAATCGTTGTTCTGGGCTGGGTAATAATCGACTTGTCTGCTGAAGGAAGATAGCCTAAGTTGAAGATAGCCGCCTTGACCTGGTTTACATAGTGATCTACTTCTTCATGCCCCTTTAAAAGAAGCTGGGCGTTGAAAAGGCCAGCTTCTTCCAAACGCTTCTGCGTATGGACCAAGGCCTGCTCTTGAATATCAAATGCATAAACTTCTTTGGCTAGTTTAGCCAAGAAAAGGGTATCATGGCCATTGCCCATGGTCGCATCAACGACGGTATCTTGATCCGTAATGACTTCCCTAAGAAAATCATGGGCCATTTCTAATGGTCGCAACATGCTACTCCTCCAATTTTCCTACTTTACAGCCTTGAACACTTCCTCGACGACGCATTTCTGTTTCAATGGCATTCAGTACTTCCCACTTATTGAGACTCCACATCGGTCCTATCAGCATTTCGCGTGGAGCATCTCCTGTAATCCGGTGGATGACGATCTCCTTAGGAATGATCTCCAGTTGGTCACAGATGACCGATACGTATTCCTCCTGACTCATCAATTGCAATCGCCCTTCATGGTAGTCTCGCTGCATCCGGGTATTGGTCATAAGATGGAGCAGGTGCAATTTAATGCCCTGGATATCGTTGTCCGTTACACAACGACGGACATTCTCTACCATCATCTCATGCGTCTCCCCAGGAAGACCGTTGATTAAATGTGAAACAATCTCTGCCTTAGGGACCTGTTGGCGAATCCGCTTCACTGTTTCTACATAGAGCTCGTAACTATGAGCCCGGTTGATCAGTTCAGAAGTTGCTTCATAAGTCGTCTGCAAGCCCAGCTCAATGGTCACATGCATGCGCTCTGTCAATTCTGCTAGGTAGGCTAAAGTTTCATCTGGCAAGCAGTCTGGCCGTGTCCCGATGTTCATCCCTACGACACCTGGCTCATTGATGGCTTGCTCATAGCGCTCCCGAATGACATCAACAGCTTCATGGGTATTGGTGAAATTTTGAAAATAGACCAAATACTTTTTAACGTCCGGCCATTTACGGTGCATAAAGTCAATTTCTTTATAGAACTGATCCCGAATAGGGGCATCTGGCGCTACGATGGCATCCCCAGAACCAGAAACTGTACAAAAAGTACAGCCCCCGCGAGCAACTGTTCCATCACGGTTGGGACAGTCAAATCCCGCATCGATCGGGACTTTGAAGGTCTTTTCTCCAAATAAAGTTCGGTAATAATCATTTAAGGTCGAATAGGATTTCATACCCCTCATTATAGCAAAAAAGCAGAGTGAACTCAAAGTTGAGTCTCCTCTGCTTTCCATTTGTATTTCTTAAGATCGACACAGCCATTCTTTTTCCGGTCTACCCCTTCTGCCCAGAGAAGCGTGCCTTGCTCTTCCCAATCAGGAGCCAGGCGACCAGTAGAGGTCACGACCCGGTGACAGGGATAGGTCACAGCTTTTGTAGAAGTGGCCAAGACCTTGCCGACCTGGCGGGCGTGGCGAGGATAGCCAATGAGTTGGGCAATTTGACCATAAGTGGCCACACATCCCAGGGGAATCTGAGCAACGACCCTTAGGACCTTTTCTTCAAATAAATCGTTCATGCTTTACTTCTGCTTACTCTTAAAGCGCCATTCAAAACGCAAACGGTCGTAATAAGGAAAGACCATTTGTAAAAGACCGAATCCCAAAAGCATACTTCCTGTTACGTCTGTCGGGTAATGAACCCCAACGTAGACACGAGATACAACAATGGTCACCATACAAAGGAAGAGGGCAATCTGAGCCAAGACTTTTCCGACTTGAGAGGTCATGCGTTGTCCTACAATAATAATCAAACCACCAAATACGAGGGTGGCTGCTAAAGAGTGACCACTCGGAAAAGAATAGCCACCCTCTTGTACCAAGTGTTGAAGTGCTGGACGTGGGCGCAGATAGATGTGTTTCAGAATCACCACGAGTAATCCAGTTGTAACCAAACTCCCGGTGAGGAGGAGGGCCTCCGTATACCATTTCTTCCAGACAAAGAAGAGGACAATGACGCCAACCCAGGATACGACAACTGGTGTGTTCATCAGCACTGTCACACGGGTAAAAAAGGCAGTCAAATAGGCTGGTAAGCCTCCACGAATAGCCGATTGAATCGGTTGATCGATTCCGACTAAATTTTCCGGATAAAATTTGACTACATAGCCCAGAATCATAAATAACAAAAGGGCAAAAGAGCCCTTTAGAAAATGAGATTGTTTATTTTTCATAGATTTTAAGTAGGGGCTGTACGACGGTGTATACCATCCAGAAGGTAACAGCCCAAATCAGTCCTTCTATTAGATTAAAGGGAACAACCATACTGAGAAGATACTTTTCAACTCCGACCATCTTCGCTATGTCAAATCCAACAAATTTAGCATAGAGAGGGATGGCATAATAATAATTAACTAGGAGCATGGAAAGGGTTAAACCAGTGGTCCCAACCAGACTAGCTATCACAAACCGTGCTAGAGTTTTTTTCTTATTCCAAATGACTGCAAATGCTAAGACAAAGACTAAAACAGCAATTATGTTAACTGGTAAGCCTACCAAGGTCTCAGCTCCTCGACCATTCAGAACCAACTTGAGAACCGATCGAATCAAAATCACCACAACTGAGCTCTTCAAATCTAACAGAACTAAGGCGAGTAAGATTGGAATCGTACTAAAGTCAACCTTTAAAAAATCAATCCCTATTGATAGTTGATAAAACATCAATAGAAAAGAAAGTGCAGATAAAACAGCCACTAGGGTCAGTTTTCGAGTATTTGTCATCACAGGTTCCTCCAATTTTTACTAAAATTAGAAGAAGTTGGAAAGATTCCCTTAACCTTATTCTATTTCAATCGTTTTAAAGAAAACTTAAACAGTTCCTTGGTACTTGACTAAAGATGTCAGAATGCTAAAAGAAAAAAGTTCGAAGACTGATTTCTTATAAAATCAACAAAATTTCTATCAAGTCCAGCGTCAAAAAGAACAGGTTTGTTCCTCTCTCGTCTTCTCCCATCCAGACTATACTGTCGGTTGTGGAATCGCACCACATCAGCTTGCGCTCGCGGACTTCTTTTAGAGTATGGAAAAGGAAAAGACCATTTCCTAGTAAAA
>CABREZ010000030.1 GCA_902470035.1 uncultured Streptococcus sp.
CTAACGAACGCTTCGTAGCCAATGCCAAACCAGAAGTCGTCCAAAAAGAACGCGACAAACAAGCCGACTACCAAGCCAAATACGACGCGACCGTAGCACGTATTGATGAGATGAAGAAACTCGTGAAATAAACATAGAAACACGGCGGAATGCCGTGTTTTTTTGGTATAATGAAACTATTAAATAACGGTAGAAAAGAGACGATCTATGCCAGAAGGCGTAACTTTATTTCAAGACACTCTTATTAAATCATTAAAATATGGATTTGTGGATAATGTCCAGTATCAAGAGGGTGGGTATTCACCTCAGATTCTGATCAACGATCATGAAATGAAGCGGTATGTTTTGACAGATTTGCAAGAGGAGTTGAGCAAGTGCAAGGCCTTTTACATATCAGTGGCCTTTATTACACAGTCTGGAATTGCCTTAATTAAGTCGCAATTGTCTGATCTGATGGATAAAGGAATCAAAGGTAAAATTCTGATTTCTCCTTATCTTGATTTTAATGATCCAGTTGCAATGCAAGAATTGCTCAAGTTAGAGAATGTAGAAGTTCGTTTGACTCCAGAGAGTTTGCAAATGCATGCCAAGTTTTATCTTTTTGAGCATGAGGGAAGACAGGTATTGATTTCGGGAAGTTCGAATCTGACTCACAATGCTCTCAAAATCAATTATGAGTGGAATATTAAATTGACATCTACCCATAATGGCGAACTTATTCGAGCTACTAAAGCTGAATTTGACAAGATTTGGGAGAAGTCTGCTCTTTTGACAGATGAAAAGATTGCTTCTTATGCACGAAAACGTCAGAATGTCATTCGAGTGGATCAGATTCGCGAAGAGAAGACAGCTCAATATCAGAGTGAAACGATTAGTCCTAATGAAATGCAAAAGGATGCTTTAAAAGGCTTGCAAGCGATTCGTGATTCTGGGAAAAAGAAGGCTTTGGTCATCAGTGCCACTGGGACAGGAAAAACCTTTCTATCAGCTTTTGATGTTCAACAGTTTAAACCAGAAAGAATGCTTTTCATTGTTCACCGAGAGCAGATTTTACAGAAGTCGTTAACAGATTTTAAAAAGGTCTTGCAGTTCTCTGATGAAGAAGGTCTTATTTATCACTCTGGGGCTGATTTGACGGGTAAAAAATATGTCTTTGCTACTATTCAAACCCTATCGCGTGAACAGCATTTAAATCTATTTTCAAGAGATTTTTTTGACTATATTCTGATTGATGAGGTTCATAAGGCTGGTGCAGATTCTTATAAAAAAGTGATGGCGCATTTTCAACCAGAATTCTTTTTGGGGATGACGGCTACTCCAGAGCGGACTGATGGTCAGAATATTTACGAATTGTTTGACTACAATATCGCTTATGAGATTCGTCTACAGGATGCCCTTGATAATGATATGCTTTGTCCCTTCATTTATTTTGGAGTGAAGGACATCGAAGTTGAAGGACAGTTAGTCAATGAGAAAACTACGATTGCAAACTTAACATCCGAAGAGCGCGTGAAGCATATTATTAAAAAGATTGATTTTTATGGAGTTAGTGGAGAGAAAGTGAAGGGCTTGATGTTCTGTTCTTCTAAGCAAGAAGCCCATGAATTAGCATCCAAACTAAACCAAAAGGGGAAACGTTGTCGCGCCTTAACAGGTGAAGATAATATGGAGACCCGGAATGAAGTTGTTGCCCAACTAGAAAAGGGAGAACTTGACTACATTCTAACAGTAGATATTTTTAACGAAGGAATTGATATTCCATCGGTCAATCAGGTTGTGATGTTGCGGAATACTCAATCGAGCATTGTTTTTGTGCAACAGTTAGGTCGAGGACTACGGAAGCATGAGAGTAAAGAATATGTGACCATTATCGATTTTATCGGAAATTACAAGAATAACTATCTAATTCCTATTGCTTTGTTTGGTGATAAATCGATGAATAAAGATAATTATCGTCGAGAGCTTCGAGAACCAAACATTCTAAAAGGATTGACGACCATCAACTTTGAAGAAGTAGCTAAGGAACAAATCTTTAAGTCCATCACTAATACTAATTTATCAAAAAAAGTTTTGTTAAAAGAAGCATACATGGAGACGAAGAACCGGACAGGTCGTATTCCAAAATTAAGTGATTTTTGGAAATTAGATACTTTGGATCCATATATCTTTTTTGATAGATTTAAACATTATGGAGAAGTTATAGAATATTATGACAAGGATGATTCATTTGTTAAAATTCCTGAGTTAAATGGATTTCTAATTTTTCTTTGTAAAGAGTTATCAAATGGAAAGAGGAAAGCAGATCTTTATCTTTTAAAAATCTTGCTGGAAAAAGAAAAGATTTCGCGTTCGGATTTTGAAAAATTCCTAAAAGATGAAAAACTAGAGGCTTCTAATGAGTTATTGAAGTCTATTGAGAATGTCTTGACCTATAGCTTTTTTGTTAAAAGAGATCAGGAAAAGTATGGTGTATCAGCTTTGGCTATCAAGAATAATATTTATCAACTTTCACCATATTTTGCTCAATTTCTGACAGTGGAGTATAAAGATTTTATATTAGATATCATTCAGACGGGTCTTTACCGTTCTGAAAAGTATCCACAGAAACCTTTGACGATCGGGGAGAAATATTCTCGTAAAGACGCTGTGAGACTACTCAACTGGGATAAGGATGAGAGCTCGACTGTTTATGGTTATACGATTAAACATGGAACTTGTCCGATTTTTGTCACTTATCACAAAGAGGATGATATTGCTGAAACAACTCAGTATCAAGATGGCTTTTTATCAAACAAAGTCTTTCACTGGTATTCGCGGAGCAATATGAGTTTCAAGTCAAAGGAAGTAGTCGAGATTATGCAATCTAATGATACTGGATTGACCCTTCACCTGTTTATAAAAAAAGAAGATGGTGAAGGATATGATTTTTATTATCTTGGGCCGGTTCATTATATTGAGAATAGTGCTCTTGAAACTACAATGCCTGATGATAAAACTCCTGTAGTGACCATGAATTTTGAACTGATCAATGAAGTTCCTACAACACTTTATGATTATTTAACAAAAAAATAAGAGGTATACCTCTTATTTTTTTGTTAATAATTCTACAGCTGGACGATCGACAGGTGCCCAGTTAAGCAATTTTAATTCATGTGGTGCTAGCCAAGTAGAATTTTGGTGTTCTAACAACTCTAGGTTTCCTGAGAGTAACTTGGCGTGATAGGTTTTCATAACGACAGTCCCGAAATCATAATCATAGGAGGCTTCATTCACAAAGGAGATAATTTCAATTTCAGAATTTAATTCTTCCTGTATTTCACGAATGAGCGCTTGTTCAGGGGATTCTCCTGCCTCTAATTTTCCACCAGGAAATTCCCAAAAACCTCCCAAGCTTTTTCCTTCAGGTCTTTGAGCACAAAAGATTTTCCCATCTTTTTCAATGGCAGCTGCAACAACGTGAATAATTTTTTTTGACATGATTTACCTCCTCTTTCATTGTATCAGAAATAGGTTGGAAGAAGCAATTAAAGAATAAAGTCAAATTAAAAAACAGTGAAATCGGCATTGACTTCATCTGGATCGATGTGGACAATCCTCCTGCAGACGCGATTGGTTGGGTTGCGAAATCCTCTTCATCAACATGATAAAAGAACCTCCTAGTTTTCTAGGAGGTTGATTTGTATTCTGTGGTAGGACTGTGGCCTAGATAGGTATAAATCCGTGTCAGTGGAGATTGGGGGTGGATAGAGACGCGAAAGTGAAAGTAGTGGTCACGGTGGTCGCGACTCTGGGTATGGTGGAGTTTGAAATAGTTGCGCTGGCCTGTCGACATGGATCTCAGTAGGTCATCTTCTAAAAAGACCAAGGGGGTCGCGGTCGTTGCCAATCGGTAAAAATCATGCTCGAACTGCTGGTAATTGTCTGAAAAATAATCAAATTGGAGTTCGTGTTTATTCAGGGCTGGTTTCATAGCTAGAATCTCCTGGTTCAATAGAAAAAATAGTCGAAAGAAGGAGAGAGTGGTAGTGCTGGCCGTTTTTAATGAGGACTTCGGAAGGGCTTAAGGTATAGACCTGACCGTAGTAGACGGCGATTTGATTGTCCTGGAGGGTAGAGAGGGAGAGGGAGGTCTCTTGCTGATAAGCCTGCTCAAGGAGGTGACGGATTTCTTGGTTTGAGAGGAGGCGAAGCTCTTCGAGAGAGAGCTGGTTTGTTTGTAAGGCTGTCGAATGCTCAGAGAGGAAGAATCCGGCCCACTTGGCCATGCCCCGGTCTTGGAAGTCGCGTGCCGACTGATAGGGGAGATAAGAACGATCAATCATGCTAAGCCATCTAAACCTCCTGCAGAGTGGCCTCCGGTCAGCTTGCTTCGAGCCAGAGCGCGCGAATTTTCTAATAGGGCAGATCCCTTCTGTAGAGAAGCAAAGCCAAATCGGTCACGGATGTGGTCAATGGTCCCTTGGAGAGCTTCTTCTTTTTGGGTTTGCTCAGGGTCATCAAATAGGGAGATCAGCTGGAAGCTCTCCTCTACGAGATTCCCATAAAAGACTCCTATCTGCCGGATGGCTCCTCCCTGGTAGTGGGAGCGAAAGAGCTGGATGACTTCCTTGGCTAATTGAGCGGTAGAGTTGGTCGGCTCAATCTTTCGTTGGCAGTGGATGGAGGGGAGCTGTTCTTGCTTGGAGTAGCTGGCGTGGATGGAGACCAGTTGTGTCTTTTTCTTTTCCCGACGTAAGCGGATAGCGACTTGCTCAGCCATCTCTAGACAGACCAGTTCAATATCGCTTTGACGGTGGTAATCACGGGGAAGGATTTGCGAATTTCCCAGACCGTGAGACTTTGGCCGATAGGGACGATGGACATTGCTTTCATCGATCCCATGGGCGTGAAACCAGAGCTGGACGCCCATGACTCCAAATTCTTTTTTGAGCTGGTCTGGATTGGCCTGAGCCAGTTCATAGATGGAGTGAATGCCTAGTTTGTTAAGGCGTTTTTCTGTTCGATGGCCGATCCCCCAGAAATCGGTCAGTTTTTTTATCTGCCAGACTCGACTGGGGACATCTTCGTAAGACCAGTTAGCCCGCATGGTTTTCTGGTGCTTGGCGTCGTTGTCCAGGGCCAGTTTGGCTAGTAGGGGATTGGCATTGCTCATCCCGACAGTAGCGTAGATCCCAGTTTTCTGCCAAATGCGCTTTTGGATCCGAGCAGAAAGAAGGTCCAGCTTGGAGCGTCGGTCCAGCTGGGTATCAGGAATAAAGTAGTTGAGAGAGCTGGTCAAATCAATAAAGCCCTCATCAATGGAATAGGGGTAGATGTCATCTGGAGCAGCAAATTCTTGAAAGACTTGTTGGATTTCCATGTTGACCTGGATATAGGCATTCATGCGAGGGGGCACGATAAAGGTGCGCTTGGCCCAACTTTCGATATAGTGGACAAAGGCTGGATCTGTAGGCAGGCCTTGCTTACGGGCCAGGTAGTAATTGAATTTCCTCGTCTTGAGATCAAAGGGCAGATCATAGCTCCGCCCGACATTTTTCTTTCCAAAGACCTGCTTAAAAACGGGGGAACTGGCTAAGATGAGGCCAGCAGAATTGTCGCTCCGACTCATGACACAAAGAGAAGTAGTCAAAGGATTGAGGCCGAGGCGGACGCATTCACAACTGGCATAGAAACTTTTCATATCCACAAAAGCAATATCAGACCTGGGCTCACGTGAATAATCAAAAAGCATGTCTAAACCTCCAGAGGGAGGAAGTGGCCGACCACTATACCGACGATTTTTGGTTCATCTTCGTAGGGAGCAAAGAGGTCATCATAGGCTGGGTTGATGGATTCTAGGCGGAGGCCCTCGTCTTCTCGATAGACTTTTTTGATATAGGTCTTTCCGTTCCACATGAGGGCGTAGACCGCTCCATCATAGTCAAATCCGGTCTGTTTCATCAAGGCAACAGAACCGTTTGGATAGCTTGGTTCCATAGAATCTCCAGATACCCAAGAGGCAAAGTCGTGTTGGATCTCTTGGTCGAAATAGACGGTCTCGTAGTCAGTCTCATTGTCATAAAAGGTATGACCATGTCCAGCTGCCAAGTCGATAGAGAGGACACGGTAAGGGATCAAAGAGACCATCTTTTCTTGCTCTGCTAAGAGTTGGCTAGCCAAGAGATCGACCTTTTTCTGATGGGGTGGAGTTAGTAAAGGGTAGGTGAAAAGCGCTGAGCTCTTGTCGACAAAGTAGTCCTCTTTAACGGAGAGGCGCTTGGCCAACCTCCTGAGATTTTTATCGTGTGGCTCTGCTAAGCCATTCTCCCAACTAGAGTAGGTCTTGCGACTAATCTCTAAGGATTCGTAGACCTGAGCTTGAGTCAGGCCCAGCTCAAGTCGCCGGTCTTTTAATTTTTTTGCATCAAACATCTGCATTCTCCTATGTAACGTTTTAAAAGTTACATACAGTATAGCAAAAATAAAATCGAACTTCAAGAGAAAAGTGAGAGGATTTTTCTTTAGGAGCGAAAGGGATTTAACTTAAGCGGATCTCAGATGGGAGAGGTGGGTGTTTTTGTATCTTTTATCCAAATTTTGATATAATAATCTCTATGAAGATTGTATCAGGTACCTATGGAGGGCGTCCTCTTAAGACGCTCGAAGGAAAGACAACAAGGCCCACTTCAGATAAGGTGAGAGGGGCTATGTTTAATATGATCGGTCCTTATTTTGATGGGGGGCGGGTCTTGGATTTATATGCTGGCTCAGGCGGTCTGTCCATCGAGGCGGTGTCTCGGGGGATGGAGCAGGCTGTATTGGTCGAGAAAGATCGCAGAGCCCAAGGGATTATTGCTAGCAATATCCAAATGACCAAGGAAAGCCACAAGTTTCAATTGCTGAAGATGGAGGCTCACCAAGCTCTCAATCAATTGCAGGGGACCTTTGATCTCGTTTTCCTGGATCCTCCCTATGCAAAAGAGCAGATCGTAGCCGATATTGAGGCCCTGGCTGAACGTGGTTTACTGGGAAAAGAAGTCATGGTCGTCTGTGAGACAGACAAGGCAGTAGACTTGCCTGAGGAGATTGCTTGTCTAGGAATCTGGAAAGAAAAAATCTACGGAATTAGTAAGGTGACGGTTTATGTCAGATAAAATCGGATTATTTACAGGTTCATTTGACCCAATGACCTTGGGACACTTGGATTTGATAGAGCGGGCTAGTCGCTTGTTTGATCACTTGTATGTCGGCATCTTCTTTAATCATGAGAAGAAGGGCTATTTTACCATTGAGCAAAGGGAAGCCATGGTGACAGAAGCAGTGGCTCATCTGTCCAACGTAAGAGTCATCACCTCAGAGGCAGAGTTGGCAGTAGAGGTGGCTAGACGGTATGGGGTGACCAGTTTGGTCCGAGGGTTGCGCAATAGCCAGGACTTCCTCTATGAAAGCAATATGGACTACTTCAATCACCAACTGGCTCCAGAGCTTGAGACCATCTATCTCTGTGCCCAGCCCCAGTACCAGGCCTTGAGCTCGACGAGAATCCGCGAGTTGCTGACCTTCCAGCAGGATGTCAGTGCCTATGTCCCAGAGAGTGTTATAAAGGAGATGAGATAAAACGAATGAAAGAATTTGAGAAACCAAGGGCTCAGCTACAAGAAAGCCCATTTGAACCTGTGCGCAAAAAAGATAGTGTGTGGAGAACCTATCGTTGGCCGATGATTGGGACCTTGCTTCTGATTTTGGCCTTGCTAGCTTTCTTTGTTCCCCTGCCCTACTATCTGGAAATGCCCGGGAGTTCAGAAGATATTCGCCAAGTGATGCGCGTCAACCAGAAAAATGATGAAGCACCCGGTTCGTATGATTTTGTCACTGTTGCCGTCAAGCAAGCGACCTTCTCGGATATAGTCTATGCCTGGGTGACTCCTTTTACAGATATCTACTCTGAAAAAGAAATGACAGGTGGCAGTTCCAGTGAGGAATTTTTCCGGATCAATCAATTTTATATGGAGACCTCTCAAAATACTGCCAAATACCAAGGATTAAAAACTGCTGGAAAAGAGACAGAGATGGAATTCTTAGGTGTTTATGTCATGCAAGTGGCAGAAGACTCTACCTTTAAAGGCGTTCTAAATATTGCGGACACGGTTACGGCTGTGAATGACAAAACCTTCAAGAGCTCAAAAGAGCTCATCGAGTATGTTGGTTCCCAAAAAATCGGAGACAAGGTCTCAGTGACCTACACAGAAGATGGTCAGACCAAGACAGCTGAAGGAAAGATTATTAAGTTGGTCAATGGCAAGAATGGGATTGGGATTAGCTTGATTGACCGGACAGAAGTGAAGAGTGACGTGCCGATTGAGTTTGCGACAGCTGGCATCGGTGGTCCAAGTGCCGGGATGATGTTTAGTTTGTCCATCTATACCCAAGTAGCGGATCCAGACCTTCGTCAGGGACGCCATATTGCTGGGACAGGAACCATTAACCATGATGGGACTGTCGGAGATATCGGTGGAGTGGATAAAAAAGTAGTGGCAGCAGATCGCGCTGGTGCTGAAATCTTCTTTGCTCCTGATAATCCGGTGACAGAAGAAGTCAAAAAGAACAATCCGAATGCCAAGAGCAACTACGACGAAGCAGTAGAAACAGCTAAGAAAATTAAAACCAAGATGAAAATTGTCCCTGTCAAAACCTTGCAGGATGCCATCGATTATTTGAAAAAGAATTAAAGTAGCTTGCTCGACATAGTTTGTACTTGAAAGTATGAGCTGATGTTGGTAGATCGGAATATTCATCTTCCAATCAAATTCAAGTTTTTGCATATCAATCTCTCTATTTTTAGAGAGATTTTTTCTTTATACTAGTGTCAGAAAGAAAGGGAGGTAGTGAAATGATTCAAACCAGTTTGTTTTCCATTTCAGTATTCTTAGCGGGAGTTCTATCCTTTTTCTCCCCATGTATTTTGCCACTGATGCCAGTCTATGTAGGGATCTTATTAGATTCTGAGCATGAAAAAACGGTGCGTATTTTTGGAAGAGATATTTCTTGGTATGGTTTGGTCAAGACCCTCTGTTTTATTGCTGGTCTATCAACCGTATTTCTCATCCTAGGTTATGGTGCAGGTGCCCTTGGTCAGGTACTCTATGCTCCCTGGTTTCGTTACCTACTAGGAGGGATTGTCATCTTATTGGGAATCCATCAGATGGGCCTCATCAATCTGAGACAACTCCAAAAACAAAAGAGTATCCAACTGAAGAAGGACGAAAAACGCAATGAATTCTTCAATGCTTTTCTGATAGGGGTCACCTTCAGTTTTGGTTGGACCCCTTGTGTCGGACCAGTTTTGAGCTCTGTTTTAGCCATTGCCGCTTCTGGAGGAGATGGTGCATTGCAAGGTGCTCTCCTGATGATGGTCTATACATTAGGCTTGGCACTACCCTTCTTAGTCTTGGCTCTAGCTTCTAGCTGGGTTCTACAACATTTTGCTAAACTCAAGCCCCATATGGGAACCTTGAAAAAAATTGGTGGTGCCCTCATCATCTTGATGGGCATCTTGCTGATGCTAGGAAATCTTAATAGCCTAGCATCCCTGTTTCACTAATCTTAAATGATTAAAGGAGAAAAATCATGAAAAAAATTCTTGCACTTTCTATTGCTACACTTAGCATCGTCACTTTAGCAGCTTGTTCTGGACAGAAATCAGATTCAGACATGAAAAAAACGGACGATAGTAGTATGATGAAGAAGGACGATATGAAGAAGGATGACATGAAGGATTCATCCATGTCCGATGATAAAATGAAAAAAGAAGACATGAAAGATTCATCTATGATGTCTGACAGTAGTTCT
Source organism: uncultured Streptococcus sp. (assembly GCA_902470035.1). GTDB lineage: Bacteria > Bacillota > Bacilli > Lactobacillales > Streptococcaceae > Streptococcus. The sequence goes on from CABREZ010000030.1 coordinate 9,829, forward strand.
GAAATGAAGGACGATATGAAAAAAGATGAGATGAAATCCAGCGATTCAGAAATGAAAGATGAAAAGAGTGAATCATCTGATATGAAATCAGACCAATAAAGGACAGTAGGAAGAGGAAGTCGTCTGCTTGGGCGACTTTCTCCCTATTTATTAAAGAGGAGGAAGACATGAAAAAAATAGCTTTAGTAGCTGCAGGATTCTTGTGTGCTGGACTTTTGGGGGCTTGCTCTAACCAAGGAATGGAATCATCCAACAAAAGTGAGACTAAGCAGACATCCACAATGGGATCTTCAGAGCAATCTGGAAAGAAGGTTCAAGAGTTTAACCTGCAAGGAGTAGACGGTAAGACCTACCGCTTATCAGATTACAAGGGAAAGAAAGTTTATCTCAAGTTTTGGGCTTCCTGGTGCTCAATCTGTCTTTCAACATTAGGCGACACAAATGATTTAGCAAAGGCAGAGGAGGGTAAGGATTATGTGGTCTTATCCGTTGTAGCTCCAACCTTTAATGGCGAAAAATCGGAAGCAGATTTCAAAAACTGGTACCAGTCTTTGGATTACAAGGATTTCCCAGTCTTGATGGACAGTAATGGCGACTTGCTCAAAGAGTATGGGATTCGCTCTTATCCATCTGCTCTCTTTATTGCGAGTGATGGAACTCTCGCTAAGACCCATATCGGTTATATGAGCAAGGAAGACATCGTCCAGACTCTAAAAGAAATGAAGTAAGGAGGACATAAAATGGAAACAAAATGGAAACTCATTTCCGTTCTTTTAGTGGGCCTGCTTTGTTTTGGTATCTTTTTCCTTATCAAAGGATCCATGGCCTTGGATACATCAGATGCAACGACTGAGCAGATCAAAAAAGCGTCCATGAGTCAGACACCAGTAGCAAACAAAAAGAAGGAAGAAAAAGTCAACCCAGAAGACCAACGAGAAATCTATCTAGCTGGTGGTTGCTTCTGGGGTGTGGAAGAGTATTTTTCCCGTGTTCCGGGTGTCATTGATGCCGAATCAGGTTATGCCAATGGAAAAGGGGATACCACCAAGTATGAACTGGTCAAGCAAACAGGGCATGCTGAAACGGTACATATCACCTATAATGTCAAGAAGGTTTCCTTGAAAGAACTGCTTCTACACTATTTCCGGATTATTGATCCAACATCAAAAAACCGTCAGGGAAATGATGAGGGCAGTCAATATCGGACAGGAGTTTATTACACTGATGAAGCAGATTTGCCAACCATAAACCAAGTGTTTGAAGAGGTGGCGAAGAAGTATGATAAACCTTTGGCTGTAGAAAAAGAAGAACTTGCTAATTATATCAAGGCGGAAGACTACCATCAGGACTATCTAAAGAAACATCCGAATGGCTATTGTCACATTGATGTGAATCAAGCTTCTTATCCGGTTATTGACGCTAGTCGCTATCCAAAACCGAGCGATGAAGAGATCAAGAAGAAGTTATCGCCCGAAGAATATGCAGTGACGCAAGAGAATGATACAGAGCGTGCTTTTTCTAACCGCTATTGGGATAAGTTTGAAGCGGGCATCTATGTGGATGTCGTAACAGGAGAGCCTCTCTTCTCCTCAAAAGATAAATTTGATTCTGGTTGTGGTTGGCCAAGCTTTAGCCGACCGATCAGTCCGGATGTGGCAACCTACAAGGAAGATAAGAGTTTCAATATGACTCGGACAGAGGTTCGGAGTCGAGTAGGAAATTCCCATCTAGGCCACGTCTTTACTGATGGACCTAAGGAAAAAGGTGGCCTTCGTTACTGCATCAATAGCTTGTCAATCAAATTCATCCCTAAAGCAGAGATGGTGGAAAAGGGCTACGGCTATTTGTTGGACTATGTCTGAGACTTTTTGCGACCTACTTTGATATAATGAGTATAATAAGGGTAAGTAGGTGAAACACATGTATTCAATCATGATTGTAGAAGACGAAGAGCTGGTTCGGCAGGGCCTTACTTCTCTAGTGAATTATGAACAGTTTGGGATGAAGGTCATTGACCAAGCGGAGAATGGACGAATAGCTTGGGAAAAATTTCAAGAACAACAGGCTGATCTTCTCTTGACTGATATCAATATGCCACAGATGAATGGCTTAGATTTGGCCCAACTGGTCCGAGAGAAAGCTCCTTCCTGCCATATCATCTTTCTAACAGGCTATGATGATTTTGAGTTTGCTCGGAAAGCCATTCGACTCGGAGCAGATGACTATCTCCTCAAGCCCTTTTCAAAAGCAGATATTGAAGAGATGTTGGGGAAAGTCAAGAATAAGCTAGACGAGGAACGAAAGAAAGCCCAGGTTGAAACCTTGGTGGATCAGGGTCATTCGACAGAGTTGGAAGAGGCTATTCATTCCCGCTTAGCGGATTCCCAATTGACCCTCAAGGACTTGGCTTCACAACTGGGTTTTAGTCCCTCTTATCTTAGTGTTCTAATCAAGAAAAAATTGGGTCTCCCTTTTCAAGAATACTTGATCCAAGAACGGATGAAAAAGGCCAAACTTTTACTCTTGACGACCGATCTCAAGATTTATGAGATTGCAGATCAGGTTGGCTTTGAGGATATGAACTATTTTTCTCAACGCTTTAAACAAGTAGTCGGTGTAACCCCAAGACAATACAAAAAAGGAGAGCATGAATGAAACGATACCCTTTGCTGATTCAGCTGATTGTCTATGTATTTGTCTTCATTCTCTTACTCTTGGGTTTGGTCGGTAGTCTATACTATCAAACTAGCTCAGCAACCATTGGCCAACTGACAGAGCGGACAACCCGCAATAGTATCGACCAGAGTAGTCAGTTTATCACCTCCTATCTGAAAAAATTGAAGCAGACCACCTCGGTCCTTAGTAAAGAAGAGACCGTTCGTCAGTATGCTCAAGACAAGGAGGTGAGCCCAGAAGCCGTTCAAAGTCTGATGCGAACCATTATTGAGACAGACCCAGATCTGGTTTCAGCTGTCTTGGTGACTAAGGATGGACGCCTCGTTGCTACGGATTCTCAAATTAGCATGCAAACCTCATCGGATATGATGAACGAAAGATGGTATCAGGAAGCTATCAAGGAGAGGGCCATTCCAGTCTTGACGCCGGCCCGGAAGGAATCCTTGTCTTCAGAGAAGGACAAGTGGGTGATTTCTATCACCCAGGAAGTGGTGGATGCTTCTGGTCAAAATCTAGGAGTTTTGCGCCTAGATATTGGTTATCAAAGTCTAGAGGCTTATCTGGATCATCTCCAACTAGGCAAAAAAGGCTTTAGTTTCATCGTCAATCAGAAGCATGAATTTGTCTACCATCCTAAAAAGACAGTCTATTCTTCCAGTCGGGAAATGCAGGCCATGCAACCCTATATTGCTGTCAAGGATGGCTATGCCCAAAAGGGGCAGAACTTTGTCTACCAAATTGCTATACCAGAGAGTGATTGGACCTTAATTGGAGTGGCTTCTCTGGAAGGCCTCCAGATGCTTCAGTCGCAAATGCTCTATTCCTTTATAGGTTTAGGAGTTCTTGTCCTCATCATGTGCTGGATGGGAATCTGGTTCATTCTGCGCTTGTGGATTAAACCCCTACAAGACTTGCAGGCTGTCATTCTGAAAATAGGAGCTGGTGATTCCCACTTGCGGGCAACTACCAAGGGATCGCCCGAATTGGTAGATCTTGCTCAAGCCTTTAACCGTATGTTGGATCAAATTGAAAACCTTATGCAATTGGTTAAAGAAGAGGAACAAAACGCACGACGTTATGAACTGCGAGCTCTTTCAGCCCAAATCAATCCTCATTTCCTCTATAACACCTTGGATACCATTGTCTGGATGGCTGAGTTTAATGATGGTCAGCGCGTGGTTGACTTGACTAAGTCCCTAGCCAAATATTTCCGCCTTGCTCTCAATCAAGGACAGGAACAAATTAGGCTTCAGGACGAAATAGACCATGTGCGCCAGTATCTCTTCATTCAGAAACAACGCTATGGAGATAAGTTGAATTATGAAATTTTTGAAGAGGGGACGTTGGGAGATTATCAGCTTCCAAAACTGGTTCTACAACCCTTAGTGGAAAATGCCATCTATCACGGCATCAAGGAGATGGATCGGCCGGGCATGATACGAGTCACTTCGGAAATCAGAGAAGAACAAGTGGTCCTGACGATTTACGATAATGGACGAGGCTTTGCCTTGTCTGAGTCGACAGACCAAACCCTTCTTCGGCTAGGAGGAGTTGGTTTGCAAAATATGGATCAACGCTTGCGGTTACAGTTTGGGGCTAGCTATCATATGGAGATTGATTCTAAGCCTAATAGCTATACGAAAATCACACTGTATTTGCCTCTTTCATCTGGCGATGAACATTCATGGGAGTGAAAAAGAACTTCATCAAATAATAAAGTTGAAAAGGTTCCCCAAATCTTTTCATTTTTCCTACCCCCGCACAGCTCCAACAGTCTGGAGTCTGTTGGAGGTTGAAAATAAAGGAAACATTGTTTCCTTTATTTTAGGTTATCTTTGGAACTTAATAAGCGAATAAAGACTTAGGAAACTTGCTCGCAAGTTCAATCTGATACCTCAAAGCAGTGCTTTAAGCAATCAACCACTGCGTCTTGCTCTTATTCCTATCAAATATCAAAGATTGAAATATATACTAACTATTTTTTACATAAAATAGCAAGATGATTTTTAACAAATAATTTTTGTTTTTTGAGATATTCAAGTAGATCTAAAACTTTCCGCTGTGAGAAAAGTGCCTGAAACATATTTGTTTCAGGCACTCGGAATTATTGAGACCTTAGGCTCAATAATTAGTCATGGAAC
>CABREZ010000031.1 GCA_902470035.1 uncultured Streptococcus sp.
AATTCGATTTCGTCGTCTCACCTCCGCACAGTTGAGTAGGGCTGTAAAAGCTGATGAAATCAGCGTAGTAGAGCCCACTCAACCACTGCGTCTTGTTCGACAATCCAAAAACAATTGAGAGGCTAGGACTTTTGTCCCAGCCTCTTTTTAGTCGTTAAAAAAATTGGAGAGGTCCAATCCACCAAAAGGAGAGGTAGAAAAGGATTCTTGCTCTGTTAAGAGTTGCCGGGCCCGGTCTGATTCGAGAAAGGCTTCATAAACAAGAGCAGTCATCCGGGCATCTTCTAGACTATCATGCGATTTTCCAGCTACTCCTAAAAACTGAGCAACTGTATGGAGCTGCAAGTTTTTAATCCCATGGAGGTCAGAAGGGCGGCGTTTAGAAGCTTCTTCAAAGACATCAACAGCATATTGGTCTGTGAACTCTAGCCCATTTTCCGCTAGGATAGGGAGGTCACTCTTGATGGCATTGTATCCAATGAGGGGACTATCTGCAACAAAATCTCGGAACTCCGCTAGGACTTGCTCGAGTGGGGGAGCTTGGAGGATTTTATCAGATGTGATCCCGGTGAGGCCATTGATAAAGCTCTTTAGTGGTTTATCCGTATAGGCATAGGAATCATAGTGGGCAACTTCTTGGCCATCTGCAAAGCGGACAGCAGAAACTTGGATAATGTGGTACTTTCCTTCAAATTGATTAAATTCTAAATCAAAGGAGACATAGTGGCTTAATTCTTTCAAGGGAACTCCTTCATCTATTGGGTGTTTTTGGATTTTCTAATTATTGAGGGGAGGCAAAGGCATAGAAAAAACTGACCGAAGTCAGTTTTTAGCGACCAAAGACGCGTCTCCAGAAGCCTTTACTCTCTTGTTCTTGAACCTTTTCATTGGCTTGATCTAATTCTAATTTCAATGTTTCACGGTCATTCATAGCCTGAAGGGTTAGCTGTTGTTGTTGGTCGAGCTGTTTGTCTTTTTCAGCAATCTGAACATCTTTGACACGCAACTGCTCATCCTTTTTAGCTAATTGCTCATCTTTGGATTTTAGCTGGTCGTCTTTTGCTTTTAGTTGTTCGTAGAGACGGACGATTTCGGCATTTTTTTCATCTACCAAAATTTCCATCAATTCACGCTGTTTCACATCATCACTGACAGGCTCGTCTTCAAAGATGGTCTTTTTGTAGATTTCTTCTAGCTTGATCAAGCCACTACGGGTTACGACGGTAACTCCCTTATCATTTTTTTCTGTATCTTCAGGATCTAGGGCCTTAACACGGTTGTTGACCGCTTGGCGACTAACTCCTAGAATTTCAGCAATTTCGCTGACTGTTTTTTCGATAGCCATAATATCCTCTAAACTCTTTTTCTATGAAATACTCTCTTAGATATTATCATAAGTAGGCAAGGCTGTCAAATCAAGCAAGGGAAGGGACGACAAGGAAAAAGCATGAAATTCCTTAATCCATCTTAGGAAGGGTTAATCTGGAGTTAGCCAGATCAATGGTGAGTTGGTAGTCCGTTTGGTCGCGGACAGTGATCTCGAAGTCGGTTGTATAAAGGACAAGACGAAGAGTAGTCCCTTTTTCCAGCTTGTAGATGGTTGGTTGGAGTTCAAAGTCGAATTCCATCCATTCCCCTGGGGTTACAGGTTCGACTTGTAAGAGATCATGACGGTTTTGAAGGTTGAGATAGCCCTTTGTAATCACCCGTTGACCGGCTTCCTTAAATGGCAACTCGGTCAAATTGTCTAGCATATGGTAGCGACCGTTATCAAGGGTGCGGACGGATAGGACAGCTGGATAGGGTTGGAGATATTTCTTGCTTCCTAGCTCCATGAGTTGGGCTGAGAGCAAGCCTTTGTTTGTGCTAGATTGGAGCCGCAGGTGAAGGCGAGCTTTTCCGTTGAGGTGTAAGTCTTCTGCGATCGGAAGATCGATGGTCACCTGTTGGGCCTTATCTTGGTAAAGATCAGTTAGGAAGGTTGGATAGGCTTTGCCATAGCGCTCATAATCTTCTGTCGCATAGCGGTTTTGGATGACTCTCTCACCATCTCCCAGTGGGAAGGTCCGCTGGGCTGTTTGATTGCCAAAGTCTTCCAAGGAAGTCCAACTTTGTTCCCCTGTATTGTCCTGCCAGATGACGGTTGGCAATTCATAGCTTGAATCATAGCCCAGTAATTTTTTAGAGAGGAGGGCATTCATACTCTCACGGAAGTCAATGGACTGCCAGTTGTTGAGATAGACATGGGCTCCATTGTGATAGAAGAGGTGTTTCTTGATGTTGGCTGGAAGGGCTTGGAACATTTGGTATACATGGAGGGGCTTGACATTCCAGTCTTGGGAACCATGGGTGAAGACGACCTCTGCCTTGACTTTGTCTGCCTGAAGGAGATAGTTGCGGTCATGCCAGAATTGGTTGTAGTCCCCTGTTTTGCGATCCAATTGCTTCTTAACCTCTTCCAAATCAGCGACATGGGCTGCATGGTGGCGGAGATAGTCTCCAGCCCGAAGGGCACGTGAATAAGTCAACTCAGCAAGCGAATCAAAATCCTCTCCAGGATAGCCGCCAGGACTCGTCACGAGTCCGTTTTCCCGATAGTAGTTGTACCAAGAAGAGATACCGGCTTCTGCGATGATAACTTCTAGGCCATCGACACCGGTGGTAGCCAGTCCATTGGACATGGTCCCTAGGTAGGACAAGCCCGTCGTAGCAACTTTGCCGTTAGACCAATCGGCCTTGACTTGGCGTTGGCGACTGTGGTCTGTAAAGGCCCGGCAACGGCCGTTGAGCCAGTCGATAACATTTTTATAGGCCTCGATTTGACGGTAATCTCCATTGGTCATCAAGCCTTGAGAGTCCTTGGTCCCTAAACCGGAGACGTAGAGATTGGCAAAACCACGAGCGAGAAGGTAGTCATTGAGGGTATAACTGGAGTTGATATGAGTGAGGGTTTCTTCAGCCTCAGAGACTAGTTGAGCTGAACCGACAGGATCCACCAATTCTAATTGAGGTTCTTCTACTTGGATGGTATGAGGTTCTTTGACCTCGAGGTCCACATTCATATTATAGAGAGCCTTGTCGCTAGCCTTGTCATTGGTTCCTTGGTGATAAGGGCTGGCAGTCATGACGGCTGGGATTTTTCCTTCATAGCGTGGGCGAATAATATTGACCTTGACCAAATCTGGAAGACCATCCTGGTCGCTATCAACTCGACTCTCCACATAGACCACTTCACGGATTACATCATGGCAGTTAAAGGTAGCTAGACTTTTTCCGTTGAAAAAGTGGTAGCGATTGTCCTCGGGGATCAAGCCATCGCTGACCAACTGCTCAATTAGTAAATTCCCTTTGACTGTTCGAGTATTGAGGAGGTGATAGAGGTTCTCAACCAAGTTTCCATACTCAATCGGAATTTGGACTTCTTTTAAGAAGCTGTCCGTATTTTCAAAGTCAATAAAATAGCGGAAACCGAGCAATTGGAGGGCCACTGTGTAGAAAATATTTGGAGACCATTCGCGGTCAGATTGGAAATAGCTCAGGAGATCTGTTTCAGCATCCGCCACTAGGTTAGAGAGAGGATAATCTGTATTTTTGTAGGTGAAATAAACCTTGCGAACAAACCATTCAAACAGTTCTTTCTCTGTAAGATGAAGGGGAAGGTCAAACCCGATTTCTTTCAGTTCCTTTAGAATGTCTGCTTGGTCGACTGGTAGATAGCTATATTGATTGAATTTCATAGGATGCTCCTTTTATCAGCTTCACTGTTTCTTTACTTCTTATATTATACGTGATAAAATAGTATTTGTCTAAAGACCTTTGATCTCTGAAGGAGGGTGTCATGGTGAGAAAATTATCTGTTGAAGAAGTTGCAAGAAGACGGACTTTATTGTTTGGGGTTCTTGCCGTCATTTTTGGGATCCTCATTTTTCGAAACGGTGTTGGTTTCACAAAATTTTCCTTGGATCTATTAGCCATTTACTTTTTAGTTGATGGACTAGGAAGCTTTCTTCTTCGCTTTTTGTTACGTAGCAAGTCTATTTCCTATAGCCACTCTATTTGGTTTATTTTTCTTTCACTTGCGTTGATCTGGTTGAATCGACTGAGTAGTCTGCCCGTAAACTTAGTTGTGATTTGTTTAGGGGCATATCAGTTGGGGAGTGCCATTGTCTATGGGATCACATTTTGGCTTTATAAGGCCAATCGGGTAAAAGGAGGCTGGCTCTATTTATGGGATGCGCTTTTAAACGGTGGGATTGGTCTAGCAACTGTCTTGGAACCTGGTTCAGATGGGCACTTCCAATTTATCCTCTTGGGGGCTTATCTGGTCTTGTTGGGGATTTCTAATATTCGAGATGGTATTTTATTTGACAAAGACCAACAAGGCCAAGAGTTAAAACGTCGCTTTCGTATTAGCCTACCGGTTATCTTTGCAGCCTTTATCCCTGCTAAGGAGTTAAAACGGTTTAACCAGTTTCTTCAAAAAGGGAGCTCGGCGGGACACACAGGCCCTTATCGATTGGTGAAAAAAGAAGAAGAGGCAAGGGAATTAGAAATTTTGGTTCATACTTCTGACAGCAACTTATTTGGAGCGATTGGGCATGTAGATATTTGTTATCAGGGGAAGGTCATTTCTTACGGAAGTTACGATCCCTTTTCAGAGCGTCTATTTGGGACGATTGGGGATGGCGTACTGTTTAAAGTGGATAAGGAACCATACATCGAACTATGTAAAAAAGAGAGTCAAAAGACGCTGTTTGGCTACAGCCTATCCCTTACCGAAGAAGAGAATCAGGCAGTAGAGAAGCGTCTAGCTGAAATTGATCAGTTGTTAGAACCTTGGGATCCACCTAGTAGGTTACTGGAAGACGGTCAGCCGACCTACGCTTACAAATTGAAATATGATTTAGGGGCTGAGCTATATAAATTTACTTCTTCGCGTTTTAAATCTTACTTTGTTCTGTCTACGAATTGCTGCCTGTTAGCAGATTCCATTGTGGGACAGGCGGGAACGGCTGTATTAGATGTGCGTGGAGTGATTGCACCAGGGACCTATCAGGATTACTTAGAATACGAATTTGAAGCTCCAAACGGGCGGGTCCATACACGAACAGTATATTAAGTAAAGAAAGACAGATTCAAAATTTTGAGAAATCTGTCTTTTTTGCACAAGATTTCTTGTAAAAAAAAAGAAAATCTTTTAAAATATAAAAGACTTGGAGGAATTATGTGCATAAATAAGATTAGTAGTATTTCACCCGTATTAAAAACAAACAATCGAAATGTCAATCAAGAATTTTTTGAAAAGGTCTTAGGAATGAAAACCCTGTTGGAAGATGGGGCTTTATTATCCCTTGGAGATCAATCGAAGACAGACCGCCTCTATTTAGAGGAATCCCCTAGTATGAGAACCCGTAAGGTTGAGGGACCAAAACGCTTGGCTTGCTTAAAGATTCGCGTGACCAACCCGCAAGAAATTGAGTGGCTTCTGGCTCGTGGTCATCAAGTTGATCGCCTCTTCAGAGGGGAAAATGGCTATGCCTTTGAAGCTCTTTCGCCAGAAGGAGATCGTATCTTGCTCCATGCGGAAGAGCAAGTGGACAGTTTAACTGAAATTGAGGAAGTTCCAGATTTTCAAGCGAATGAAGAGTTTACAACCTTGACGGAGTTTTTCGTAGAAAAGATAGTTCTTCGTGTACCTAATGTAGAGACTTCTACAGCTTTCTATCAACAACTACCTGGCTTAGAAGAGTATTTAGACTTAGAAGCATCAGATGGTCCGGACCTCACACTAGCTAATGGACAGACTTGGGACCTTTGTCAGGTCAAGGTCATTCTAGAGCCATTTGTAGCAAGTGAAGTGGCCTCTTGCTTTGGAGATCAGGTGACTTTTGTACCAAAAAGGCAACAATTTGTCTTGGTTGAGGATCCAAGCAAGATTGAATGGTGGTTCGAAGCCTAAGCAAGTCTTTGGCTGATTGAAATGAGTGAAGAAAAATGGAAAAAATCATCCAAAAAATTCAAGAGCAAATAGGAGCAGGCATCTACCCAGGTGCCTCTCTTGCGCTCTATCAGAAAGGAAGCTGGCAGGAGTATTACTTGGGACTAGCTGATCCAGACAAGCAAGAGCCAGTTATTCCTGGCTTGACCTATGATTTAGCCAGTGTGAGTAAGGTCGTCGGAGTTGGAACGGTTCTTGCTTTTCTGGTCCGACAAGGGCAAATTGATATCGATCGTCCCTTAGCTTCTCACTATCCGGATATGGAGCAGGCAGAGGTGACCATCCGTCAGCTTTTAACCCATACTTCTGGGCTGGATCCTTTCATCCCTAGACGAGATGACTTGGATGCTGAGGGCTTAAAAGAAGCCCTGCACCGTTTGAAGCTCAAGGACAATCGCCAGTTCCACTATACAGATGTCAATTTTCTTTTGTTGGGCTTTCTTCTGGAGAAGTGGTATGGTCAGGATTTGGCCCAGATTTTTCAGGAGCAAGTCTTTGCACCTTGGCAAATGAAGGAGACTACTTTTGGCCCGGTTTCTCAAGCGGTGCCAACCCTTCGTGGCGTTCCAGCTGGTGTCGTCCATGATCCGAAAGCGCGTGTACTGGGAGTCCATGCCGGAAGTGCAGGTCTGTTTTCGACCATTAGAGATATGGAAATTTTCCTGGAGCATTACTTACAGGATCCTTTTGCAGAGATTTTATCGCAGAACTATGCTTTAGAAAAAGGGAAGATGCGCTCTCTGGCCTGGAATCTGGAAGGAGACTGGTTGGACCATACAGGTTATACAGGAACCTTCCTTCTCTATAATCGCAAGCTCCAATTGGCAGCTATTTTCCTATCCAATCGGACCTATGAAAAAGATGAGCGGGCCCAATGGATCCTGGATCGGAATCAACTCATGGAGCTCATCAAAAGAGAAATGGAAGGAACCGGAAAAAATCCTTCCTAAGACGGAGAAAGAAGCGTGGTTTAGCCATCGCTTTTTTTCTTTTTTTATATTAAAATGGAAGGAGAGAAGATTGTATTTAGCAATCTATAGCAGAAAGAACGAAGATAACTGAGAGACATATGACTAGATCGATAGGTGTCGGACAAGCACATAGCAAGATTATTTTAATAGGAGAGCATGCGGTTGTTTATGGCTATCCAGCCATTGCCTTGCCCCTCCTTAACATTCAGGTCACTTGTCAGATTGTACCTGCGGAGCGTCCGTGGGTCCTTTTTGAGAATGATAGCTTATCTATGGCCGTTTACGCTTCTTTAGAGCATTTGGGGATTGAGGAGGCGGCTATCGCTTGCCGGATTGACTCCATGATTCCGTCCCAGCGGGGGATGGGGTCCTCGGCTGCTGTCAGTATTGCGGCAATTCGAGCAGTCTTTGATTACTTTGGGCGAGATTTGAGTCAAGAGACTTTGGAAATCTTGGTTAATCGAGCGGAAATGATTGCCCATGTGAATCCAAGTGGGCTGGATGCCAAGACCTGTCTCAGCGATCAGCCGATTAAATTCATTCGAAATGTCGGCTTCAGTGAATTAGAGGTTAATTTGGGTGCCAAGCTGGTCATTGCAGATACAGGTATCCATGGCCATACCAAAGAAGCCATTCAGAAGGTCAAGGAGTTGGGAACAGCAGCCCTCGCTAGTTTCCATGAAATTGGACTTCTAACTGAGTACGCAGAAAAAGCTCTTGCTCAAAAAGATGCTTTCACCTTGGGACGCATCTTAACAGACTGCCATCATCATTTGCAAGCAGTGGGAGTGAGTTGTCCAGAAGCGGATCAATTGGTGGAACTAGCCTTAGGGAGTGGAGCCTTGGGAGCCAAGATGAGTGGTGGTGGGCTCGGTGGCTGTATCATTGCCCTTGCTGCAGACCAGGAACAAGCAGAGATGATCGCAAAAGAACTAAGAAATAAAGGAGTGGAGGAGTTATGGATCGAAAACCTGTAAGCGTGAAATCGTATGCCAATATCGCCATTATTAAGTATTGGGGCAAGGAAAACAGTGAAGCAATGGTGCCATCAACTAGTTCCATTTCCTTGACCTTGGAAAATATGTATACGGAGACTCGACTTAGTCCTTTGGGGCCTGAAGCCAAGTCCCATGCCTTCTTTATTGATGGGGTCTTCCAGAATGAAGCGGAGCAGGCCAAGATTGGAGCAGTCATCGACCGTTTTAAACCAGAAGGGGAGACAGGCTTTGTGCGGGTTGATACCAGCAACAATATGCCGACAGCTGCAGGACTTTCTTCTAGTTCCAGTGGCTTATCTGCCTTGGTAAAAGCCTGCAATCGCTATTACCAACTGGGAATGACGCAGGCAGAACAAGCTCAAGCGGCTAAGTTTGCCTCCGGTTCGTCTTCTCGTTCCTTCTTTGGCCCCTTAGCTGCTTGGGACAAGGATACTGGGGAAATTTACCAGGTGGAAACGGACCTCAAACTGGCTATGATCATGCTAGTGTTAAACGACCAACAAAAAATTCTTTCTAGTCGGGAAGGGATGAAACGGTGCACGGAAACCTCTACCAATTTCCAAGAATGGATCCGCCAGTCAGCCCGGGATTACCAAGATATGCTGGGTTACCTGAAGGACAATGATTTTGAAAAAGTAGGGGAATTGACCGAACGGAATGCTCTTCTCATGCATTCTACAACCAAGACTGCAAGTCCAGCCTTTTCCTATTTGACGGATAAGAGCTACGAGGCCATGGAGTTCGTGCGCTCTCTTCGTGAAGAAGGGAAACGTTGCTACTTCACCATGGATGCAGGTCCGAATGTGAAGGTTCTCTGTCTAGAAGAGGATCTGGACCAATTGGTTCCACTTTTTGAACAAGACTACCGTATCATTGTCTCCAAGACCAAGGATTTATCCCATGAAGATTAAGAAAGAAGTTCGTGCAGGTGGGAAGCTGTATGTCGCTGGGGAATATTCTATCTTAACTCCTGGACAAACAGCCATCATTCAGTTTATCCCTATTTACATGCAGGCAGAAATCCAACCAGCATCTACTTATCGGATTCAGTCGGACATGTTTCCTTTTGCGGTTGATTTGACTCCGAATACGGACTATGCATTGATCCAAGAAACCGTGCATCTGATGAACGCCTACCTCCAGTCACAAGGAGTAGCGATTTCTCCCTTTGATTTACGTATTGGGGGGAAGTTTGAGCGAGAGGGTAAGAAATTCGGAATTGGTTCTAGTGGCAGTGTGGTCTTGTTGACCCTCAAAGCCATGGCAGCTCTTTATGATTTTCCCCTGTCAGCAGACTTGCTCTTTCGTTTGGCCTGTTTGGTCTTGATTCAGCGTGGAGACAATGGCTCCATGGGAGACCTGGCTTGTATTGCCTATGAAGGCTTGGTCAGCTACCGCGCTTTTGACAGACGGGCGTTGGCTGAGCAATTACAAGATCAGGATTTAAACCAAATCTTAGCCCTTGATTGGGGATATGAAATCCAGCCTCTTGCCCCTCAGTTGTCCTATACATTTTTAGTAGGCTGGACCCAAGAACCTGCTATTTCAAGGGACTTGATTAACCGCGTTCGTTCGGCTATTGGCCCAGTCTTTTTAAAGGGTACTGAACAGGCTGTACAAGACCTCTTAGTGGCCTTTCAAGAAGCAGACAGAGACTTAGCCTGGTCCTCTATCGGTCGGGCTAGTGACTTACTTCTATCTCTTAATGAGGTAATTTATACCAAAAAACTAGCCCAATTAAAGAGGGCAGAAGAGGGGTTAGAGGTTATTGCAAAATCCAGTGGCGCTGGAGGAGGAGATTGTGGAATCGCCCTCGCATTTGAGGAGGCTGCTGCCCAAGAAATCGTCAGACGCTGGCAAGAAGCAGGGATTGATTTATTATATTCAGAAAGGATGGGAGAGTATGACGACCAACCGAAAGGATGAACATATTCGCTTGGCCTTGGAACAAACTCCGGGTTACAATAGCTTTGATGAGGTTGAGTTGATTCATTCCTCTTTACCAACTATCGATTTAGATGAGGTGGACTTGACGACTCATTTTGCAGGTCGTGATTGGGACTACCCTTTTTATATCAATGCCATGACAGGTGGCAGTGCCAAGGGGGGAGAAATCAATCGGAAGTTGGCCCAGGTAGCAGAAGCCTGTGGGATTCTCTTTGTGACAGGTTCTTATAGTGCAGCTTTGAAGGATCCTCAGGATAGCTCCTATCGAGTCAAGGACCTTCATCCGGACCTACTCTTTGCGACCAATATCGGGATTGACAAACCGCTTGAATTGGGCTTACAGACGATTGAAGAGACCCAGCCCCTCTTTCTCCAACTCCATGTCAACCTCATGCAGGAGCTTCTCATGCCCGAAGGGGAACGAAGTTTTAGAAATTGGCAAGAGCATTTAGCAGATTATGCAAAGCAACTTCCAGTGCCCTTGGTGCTTAAAGAGGTTGGTTTCGGTATGGATGCCGGAACTATCCAAAGAGCCATCGAACTAGGTGTCAGGACCGTTGATATCTCTGGTAGAGGCGGGACCAGTTTTGCCTATATCGAAAACTGTCGGGGAGGCAATCGTTCCTATCTCAATGACTGGGGACAAACAACAGTCCAAGCCCTGCTTGGGGCCCAACCACTGGTGGATCAGGTCGAGGTTCTCGCCTCTGGTGGCGTTCGTCATCCCTTGGATATGATCAAGGCACTGGTTCTAGGAGCCAAGGGGGTAGGTCTTTCTCGAACCATTTTAGAATTGGTCGAGACACAGTCCATTGAAGAGATCATCG
Source organism: uncultured Streptococcus sp. (assembly GCA_902470035.1). GTDB lineage: Bacteria > Bacillota > Bacilli > Lactobacillales > Streptococcaceae > Streptococcus. The sequence goes on from CABREZ010000031.1 coordinate 10,742, forward strand.
CCCAAGTCAATGCTTGGAAAGAGGATTTACGCCTGATCATGTGTGCTCTTTCTTGTCAGACACTTGCCGATTTGAGAAAGGTTCCCTATCTTCTTTATGGCCGTGTAAAAGAAGGATATGAACAACTCCCCTCTATCCATGATTAACTTGAAGAAACTAGCAAAAATCCCTCCGTGTACACGGAAGGATTTTTCACTTGCTTTGACGAATGTTCTCTAAAATAGCTTGAGCTTTTTCTAGGTTAAAAGGTTTGTCTTCTAGCAGGGCTTGGACCACTGGAGCCACCTCCGACGTGCTAGCGCCGGCAAGTAGGGCGAGTGACTTAGCTTGGAGTTTCATATGCCCATGTTGAATACCGGTGCTGACCAAGGCCTTAAGCGCTGCAAAGTTTTGAGCCAGGCCAACGGAAACAATGATCCGCGCAAGAGTCTGGGCATCGGGATTTCCAAGTAGTTCATGAGCCACTTGAACACTTGGATTGAGTCCGATGGAGCCTCCCTTGGTAGCGATAGGCATGGGAAGGGTCAGCTGACCTTCTAGGACTTGCTGTTCTGGATGATCCATCCAGTTAGATAGTCCTTGAGCTTGTCCTGTTCGACTAGCATAGGTATGGCCACCTGCTTCAATCGCCCGCCAGTCATTACCAGTTGCTAAGACGACAGCATCGATGCCATTAAAAATTCCCTTGTTGTGAGTCGCTGCTCGATAAGGATCAACAGCCGCTAATTGACTGGCCAGAGCTATTTTCTGAGCGATTTCGGCAGCTTCCTTGGGATCACGACTGAGGAAGCGGTAGTCTATGTGACACCTTGCAGTGACGATGGCATCTGTTGCTAGGTTGGACAAAATAGCCATTAAGCCTTGGCCCCCGGTTAAGTCTTCTAAAGGGTTGACCAGGGCTTCTAGCATGGTGTTGAGCATATTAGCCCCCATGGCCTCTTTTGGATCAACGGATAGGTAGCAAATGAGAAAATCCCTTTTCACCTCTGTCCAGAGATCTCGTGCCCCACCTCCTCGTTTAACGATGGAAGGATAGGCTTGATTGGCCAGTTGGAGCAGGTCTTCTTTAGCTTCTTCAATCGCCTGACTGGCCTTTTCTTTATTGCTGACATCATAGAGAGCTACTTGCCCAATCATTTGGCGTTTATGAACCTGGGTCTGAAAACCGCCTGAACGCTTGATCAGGCCTGCAGCATAAGAAGCAGCAGCGATGACAGAGGGTTCTTCCGTCACCATTGGGACCTGGATTTCTCGGCCATCTACCTGAAAGCCAGGAGCCAGACCAAAGGGCAAGGCCAAGGTGCCGAGGACATTTTCGACCATTTCATTGGCAAGAGAAAGGGGCAATGTGTCATTGTCCCTTACTGTTTGTAGCCCTTCTTCTGAAAGGAGTCCGGCCTGAGCCAGTTTCTCGATACGCTCTGCTGGACTTGCTTTTGAAAAACCAGTTAATTTAACCATGGTGTTCTACCTTTACATAGGTTCGTTGGTGTTCGTTGATTTCTGATAAGGCAAAGGTTTGATCTTGGTAACCTTGGAAGGTTTGATTGCCTTCAGCATCTAATTGTGCCTCTTCGAAGAAGATCTTCTCATATTCGGCAATCGTAAGAGCTTTTCGCTGATCCAATTCTGCCATACGATTTGGATGGAGCATTTGCTCATATCCTTCGACTAAGTGAGCACTAAAAATCTCAGCGACTGCGCCACTTCCATATCCATAGAGGGCGATCCGGTCGCCAGCCACTAGTTGAGGCTGATTCTCTAAGAGAGAAAGCAAACCTAGGAAGAGGGAACCCGTATAGATATTCCCAACCTTTTGGCTGTAGAGAATGGACTGTTCAAAATTGTATTGCAATTGGGCTTGTTTCTCAGGAGAAAGACTCTTATCAAGAATCTTTTTTAAGCCCTTAAGAGCAAGCTTGGGATAAGGCAGGTGGAAGCAGACTGCCGCAAAATCATCCAAGGTTAAGCCAGTCCGTTTTTGATACTCTGTCCAAGTTGTTTTCAAGCAATCCAAGTACTGTTGAGTTGAATAGATCCCATTGACAAAGGGGGTGCTTGAGTAGTTGGGACGCCAGAAATCCATAACATCACGGGTTTGAGCTACATTATCATCGTTGAATGCTAGAATACGTGGATTCTGCGTCACCAGCATAGCGACAGATCCAGCTCCTTGAGTCGGCTCTCCAGGGGTATCGATCCCATATTTTGCAATATCGCTGGCAATGACCAAGACCTTGCTTTGTGGGAATTTTTCAACATGAAGTTTAGCATAGTCTAAAGCGGCCGTTGCAGCATAGCAGGCTTCTTTCATTTCAAAGCTCCGAGCAAAGGGTTGGATTCCTAGGAGACCGTGAACGAAAACAGCAGCAGCCTTACTCTGGTCAATTCCTGACTCGGTCGCCAGGATGACCATATCGATTTCTTCTTTTTCTTCTTCGGTTAAAATACTATGGCTGGCACTTGCTCCAAGTGTGACGATATCCTCTGTAATAGGGGCAATACTCAGTTCTTTCAATAAGAGCCCTTTACTGAGTTTTTCTGGATCTGTATTTCGAGCAGCCGCTAGCTCACTTAAGCGCAAGACATACTGGCTGGTCGCAAATCCAATCTTATCAATACCGATTGTCATAAATAACCTCTTTTAATTTGATATCTACTAGTATATTTCGTTACTATTTTACCATATTTGATAGCAAAACTCCCTTGAAAAAGCCAGAATAGTATGGAAATCATTCTTAGGACCGAGTTGGGCAAGGGGATTTTTTGAAAAAAAGAGGACGAAAAATAAAAAAGCCATCCTTAGATGAACTGCACCCCAAAAGTTAGACAGAAAAAATCTAACTTTTGGGGTGTTTTTAT
>CABREZ010000032.1 GCA_902470035.1 uncultured Streptococcus sp.
CTCAATTCTACCTTTCTCTTGAAGATGAGTTGATGCGTCGTTTCGGTTCAGAGCGCATCAAAGCCTTGCTAGACCGCTTCAAACTAAGCGAAGAAGAATCTGTTATCCGATCCAACATGTTTACACGCCAAGTTGAAGCAGCGCAAAAACGAGTGGAAGGGAACAACTATGACACTCGTAAGCAAGTCCTTCAGTATGATGATGTCATGCGGGAGCAACGCGAGATTATCTACTCTCAACGCTATGATGTGATTACTGCGGATCGTGATTTGGCGCCAGAAATCAAGGCCATGATTAAACGAACCATTAAACGGATTGTCGAAGGAGCTAGCCACTCAAGCAAGGAAGAACGAATCGAAGCTATTCTGAACTTTGCCAAATACAATTTGGTCCCTGAAGATACGATTTCAGAGAGCGATATTGAAGGCAAATCTGATAAAGATGTGATTGATTACTTGTACAAACGTGCTGAAGAGGTTTATGCAAACCAAGTAGCGAAATTACGTGATGAAGAAGCAGTCAGAGAATTCCAAAAAGTCTTGATTCTTCGTGTTGTGGATAGTAAATGGACAGATCACATCGATGCCTTAGATCAATTGCGTAATGCTGTCGGTCTTCGTGGCTATGCACAAAACAATCCTGTAGTTGAATACCAATCTGAAGGATTCCGTATGTTCAACGATATGATTGGCTCTATCGAGTTTGATGTGACTCGTTTGATGATGAAAGCTCAAATTCATGAACAAGAGCGTCCACGTACAGAACACAGTATTTCAACGACAGCGACTCGCAACATTGCCGCTCAAAAAACTGATTTACCAGAAGATCTTGATTTGAGTCAAATCAAACGCAATGACATTTGTCCATGTGGATCTGGTAAGAAATTTAAAAACTGTCACGGTAAAAAACTCTAATCGTATGAAAGGATTTGCCTATGTCTTTTTCAGCTACTAGCCCAATCATTGATGAAACAACGGTGACTTCTCTTTATCGCTTAGAAGGGGAACATTTGGCTCGCAAAGAAGCGCGTGATCGTGAACTAGCCTCTATTTTAAAGGGGGAAGACAAGCGGATCTTGCTTGTGATGGGACCATGTTCATCAGATAATGAGGAAGCGGTGATGGAATATGCTCGTCGACTTGCAGCCCTTCAAGAAGAAGTCAAAGATCGGGTCTTCATTGTGATGCGGGTCTATACTGCTAAACCTCGGACCAATGGTGATGGCTATAAAGGCTTGATGCATCAGCCCGATACTGCTTCAAAACCAAGTTTTGTAGCTGGTTTAAAGGCTGTTCGTCGCTTGCATCATCGAGTGATTACAGAAACCGGATTGACAACAGCAGACGAATTGTTGTATCCAGAGACCTACCCATTTGTTGAGGATTTACTTTCCTATGTTGCTATTGGGGCACGTTCTGTAGAAGATCAAGGCCATCGATTTGTAGCGAGTGGAATTTCAGTACCAACTGGATTGAAAAATCCGACATCTGGAAATCTGTCTGTCATGTTTAATGCGATTTATGCTGCACAGCATGGGCATCATTTCTTCTATAATGGTCGTTCTGTGGAGACAAGTGGAAATCCATTCGGACACGCTATTCTGCGTGGAGCTTTAGACGCGAATGGGAAAAACATTCCAAACTACCACTATGAAGATTTGCTAGAAGCTGCTCATCGTTACCAAGCCTTGGGCTTGCAACATCCATTTATCCTGGTTGATACCAATCATGATAATTCAGGGAAAAAATTTGCTGAGCAGATTCGCATTGTCAGAGAAACCCTTACAAATCGTAGCTGGAATCCAATTATCCATGATGTAGTCCGTGGATTTATGATTGAATCTTATCTAGAGGACGGTCGTCAAGATCAACCAGAAGTATTTGGTCAATCGATCACAGACCCATGCTTGGGTTGGGAAAAGACAGAAAGCTTAGTACGAGAAATTTATCAGTATGTAGCTGAATAAGAGGAGAGGGCTGGAGAAAACATTCTCAGCCCTTTCCTTCTTAAATAGAGTTGCTGATAGAGAATCATTAAAGAGGAAAAGATATGATTGTTGGACATGGGATAGATATCGAATCGATCCAATCCATTGAACAAGCCTACCAGAGACATCCGAGATTTGCTTCCAAGGTATTGACAGAGACGGAACGAGAACGGTTCGACCAATTATCTGGAAAACGGAAAATGGAATACCTGGCAGGTCGATGGTCTGCCAAAGAAGCCTTTTCCAAGGCTTGGGGAACAGGAATTGGTCCAGTAGGATTTCAGGATTTGGAAATTCTAACCAATCAAAAAGGAGCTCCTTATTTTTCAAAAGCTCCTTTTAGTGGAAAGATTTGGGTTTCGATTAGTCACTCAGGCGATTTAGTTTCGACCAGTGTCATTTTGGAGGAAAGAAATGAAAGCTAGTTTACATAGACCAACGCGAGCATATGTGGATGTAGAGGCTATTGCCTATAATGTTCAACAAATACAGTCCCATATCCCGAAAGAGACCTTGACTTTTGCAGTTGTCAAGGCTAATGCATACGGCCATGGGGTTGTGCCAGTGGTAGAACGTTTATTGCCACTAGTAGATGCTTTTTGTGTCTCCAACCTAGATGAAGCCTTGGAAGTTCGCCAAGTAGCAGGTGAAAAGCCGATTTTAATTTTGGGTGTTGCACCAGTGGAACACGTTGCGATCGCCATCAAAGAGGGAATTCGCTATACAGTGGCTAGTCTCGAGTGGTTGAAAGCTTTGTTAGCTAAAAAGACTGATTTGAGTGGGTTGAAGGTTCATATAAAAGTGGATTCAGGAATGGGACGAATTGGTTTCCGTTCAGCAGAAGACTTGCAAGAAGCCATGATTTTATTAAGAGACCATGGAGCAGAAGTGGAAGGGATCTTTACTCATTTTGCAACAGCTGATGAGAAAGATGACCGCCATTTTCGAGACCAATTGCAACGATTTAAGTGCTTGTTGGAGCTCTTGCCCTTTACTCCGAAAATCGTTCATGCCAGCAATTCAGCAACAACTTTATGGCATGCTGATACCATATTTAATGCGGTCCGACTGGGCGATGTCATGTATGGCCTCAATCCAAGTGGAAGAGAGTTAGAACTTCCCTATGACATCCGTCCTGCTTTGAGTTTGGAAACGGAATTGGTGCATGTCAAGCCACTAGAAGTGGGGCAGACAGTTGGCTATGGAGCGACCTATCAGACTAGAGATGAAGAGTGGATTGGGACCATTCCGATTGGCTATGCAGATGGCTGGACCAGAGATATGCAAGGTTTTCATGTCCTTGTTGATGGGCAATTCTGCCCGATTGTCGGTCGCGTATCCATGGACCAAATCACCATTCGCCTACCGAAGACCTACCCGATTGGGACTAAGGTAGTATTGATTGGAGTGGATGGTGATCTAGCTATAACGACAACGGACGTAGCAGATTATAGAGGGACGATTAACTATGAGGTTGTTTGTGTCTTGAGCGATCGCGTCCCAAGAGTTTATCGTCCAACAAAGGAAGATAGTGGGAAGTAAGCTGTTTGTCTTATCCTAGCTTCCTTTCATAAAAAGTTCGAGATGAAAGAGGTTGAAGACGAATGTCCCAGCCTCCTTTCTTATCTAGGAGGAATGAATGAACTTACACCAACCACTCTCTGTCCTACCAGGAATTGGACCAAAATCAGCAGAGAAATACAAGAAATTGGGTATCGAAACGGTTGAAGATCTCTTACTTTATTTCCCATTTCGGTATGAAGATTTTAAATCAAAAAATGTTTTAGACCTGGAAGATGGAGAAAAAGCAGTTGTTTCTGGACTTGTCGCTACTCCAGCCAATGTCCAATACTATGGTTACAAGCGTAACCGTCTTCGCTTCACTATTAAACAAGGGGAGCTGGTCCTAGCAGTTAGTTTCTTTAACCAGCCCTATCTAGCGGACAAGATTGAACTGGGGCAAACGGTGGCCGTCTTTGGTAAATGGGACAAAGCCAAGGGGGCCTTGACAGGAATGAAACTGTTAGCGCAAGTCGAAGATGACCTCCAACCGGTCTATCGCTTGTCTCAAGGGGTGAGTCAGTCTGCCCTGGTAAAGGTCATTAAAACGGCTTTTGAAGCTGGATTGGATCAACTGTTGGAAGAAAATCTCCCTCAAATCTTAATGGACAAGTATCATCTGCTTTCTCGCAGACAAGCAGTCAGAGCCATGCATTTTCCCAAGGATCTTGAGGAATACAAGCAGGCTCTGAGACGAGTAAAATTTGAAGAATTGCTCTTTTTCCAATTGCAACTGCAGGTCTTGAAGGAAGAAAATCGTTCTGTCGGACAGGGAATCGTGTTGGATTGGGATGAGAAGAAGCTAAAAGCTCTTCAAGCTAGTCTTCCCTTTGCTATGACAGAAGCCCAGGAGAGAAGTCTGAGCGAAATTCTAGCAGATATGCGTTCTCCTTACCACATGAATCGTCTCTTGCAAGGGGACGTTGGAAGTGGAAAAACCGTCGTTGCTGGATTAGCCATGTATGCTGCTGTGACAGCTGGCAAGCAAGCGGCTTTGATGGTACCGACTGAAATCTTAGCTGAGCAACATTTACAAAGTTTGACCTCTCTCTTTCCTAGTCTCAAAATCCTTCTTTTGACAGGCAGTTTAAAAGCTTCGGAGAGAAGAGAACGGTTGGAATTGATTCAGACAGGGCAAGTAGACCTTGTTGTGGGAACCCATGCCTTGATTCAGGAGGGGGTTCATTTTCATGATCTCGGCTTGGTCATTATTGATGAGCAGCACCGTTTTGGTGTGGCCCAAAGACGGATCCTGCGTGAAAAGGGCCAAAATCCGGATGTCTTGATGATGACAGCGACCCCAATCCCTCGGACCCTGGCAATCACTGCTTTTGGAGATATGGACGTTTCCATCATCGATCAAATGCCAGCTGGTCGAAAAGAAATCATCACCCGATGGGTCAAGCACCAACAGTTAAACTTGGTTTTGGATTGGCTGGTCAAAGAAATTCAAAAAGGTTCCCAAGCCTATGTTATTTCTCCTTTGATTGAAGAATCTGAAGCCTTGGACCTCAAAAACGCTATTGCCTTAGAGGAAGAATTGATTGCTTACTTCGGGGATCGTGTCCGTATTGCTCTCCTTCATGGTAAGATGAAGGGGGAAGAAAAAGAGGCCATTATGCAGGCCTTTAAGCAGGGAGAAATTGACTTACTAGTTTCTACAACTGTAATCGAGGTCGGAGTTAATGTTCCCAATGCTACAGTTATGATCATCATGGATGCAGACCGCTTTGGTTTGAGCCAATTGCACCAGCTGAGAGGTCGGGTAGGACGTGGTGATAAGCAGTCTTACGCAGTATTAGTTGCCAATCCCAAAACAGAATCAGGTAAGCGTCGGATGAAAATCATGACCGAAACAACCAAAGGGTTTGTCTTGGCAGAAGAAGACCTCAAGCTACGAGGCTCTGGGGAAATCTTTGGAACGCGTCAATCAGGTATACCAGAATTTCAAGTGGCCAGCCTCATTGAAGATTATCCAATCTTAGAGGAAGCACGAAAGGTAGCTGTTCAGGTGGTTACGACTCCTAATTGGCGAGAGCATTCAGATTGGCACTGTCTGTCTCTACATTTGGAACAGAAAGAACACTTAGATTAAGAAGGAATAAGAAAAAGTGGCTGGGACAAAAGTCCGGCCTCTCAATTGTCTTTGGATTGTCGAGCAAGACGCAGTAGTTGAGTGGGCTCTACTACGCTGATTTCATCAGCTTTTACAGTCCTACTCAACTGTGCGGAGGTGGGACGACGAAATCGAATTCTAACGAATTACCGATTTCTGTCCCACTCTCTTTTTATCTTTTTTTAAATTTGTAGACCTATAATCGTAAAAAACAGAAAAGAGGTCCTAGTTATGCGAAACATGTTGAAATTTATCTTGTCATTCATTATCTCAGTCCATCAAAGCTATTTTTAAATTCAAAAGGCGGATGGATCAACCATCACGCCTTCTATTCTTATTTTAACCTTCCATATAGTCTCTTAATTCATCACCTTTTAATCCGGCATTGAGAGCAATCAATAGTTTCAACCGGGCCTTAGCTGCATTGAGCTCTTTGACAAAGAAGATGCCGTGCTCGTGAAGTTTGACTCCGCCCCCATCGTAAGCATAGACGGGTTCCGCAATTCCATTGAAGCAACGGGAAACCAAGGCAATAGGAAGGCCAGACTCTTGAAACTCAAAGAGTTTTTCCGCAACCTCCCTAGGAAGATTTCCTGCACCAAAGGCTTCGATAATTAAGCCATCCATTTGTCGGACATCTAGCATATCAAGAAGGTCTGTCTTCATGCCAGCATAGGCGGAAACAATGGGGACGACTCCCTTAATCTCTTGCAAATCAAATCGAACACGAGGTTCAGCTGTTTTAAAATAGATAACTTCTTTTTTCATGACCAAGCCTAGAGGACCGTGAGTTGGTGTTTGAAAAGTACTGACATTGGTTGTATGGGTTTTGGTCACGTACTTGGCTGCATGGACTTCGTCATTCATCACGACCAAAACACCCTTGTCTTGTGATTTGGGATCAGCCGCGACCCTGATGGCAGTCAGATAGTTATAGACGCCATCACTCCCTAATTCGTTGGAGCTTCTCATGGCTCCTGTCAGGACTACCGAAATAGTTGGCAAGTCCATGGTATCTAAGAAGTAAGCTGTTTCTTCAAGAGTATCGGTACCGTGGGTGATGACAATCCCATCATACTGGGAAGCCTCTTTCTGAATCTTATGATAAAGTTGCAACATGTGCTGAGGAGTTACATGAGGGCTGGGTAAATTAAAAAAATCTTCTGAAGTAAGCTCAATCCCTGCCAGTGACAGATCAATATGGTTCATGGGGTTGGATGAATTGGTCACGACAGCTCCAGAGGCATCCGCCTGCATGGAGATGGTTCCTCCTGTATGAAGGGCCAAAATTTTCTTAATCATGTTTGTCTCCTTGGAATGTGTGTTATAATTTATTGTATCATAAAACGGAAAGAAAGCAGTCATCATGGAAATAAAAGCGGTCTTTTTTGACATTGACGGTACCTTAGTCAATGATAGTCGAATGGTCTTAAAGTCAACCGAAAAAGCCATTCGCTCCTTAAAGGAACAAGGAATTTTTGTTGGTTTGGCAACAGGGCGAGGACCCTTCTTTGTTCGTCCTTTTATCGAGCGCTATGACTTTGATTTTGCAGTCACCTATAATGGTCAGTATATTTTTACCAAGGATAAGATCTTATCTGCTTCTCCAATTGATAAGAATAATCTTCGTCACTTGATTGACTATGCAAAGAAACATCGCATCGAAATCGCCTTAGGAACAGAAGATGGAGTTGAGGGTTCGCGCATTATGAGTTTTGGTCTGAGTCCGATTTCTCTATGGTCTGCACGATTTGTACCAAAAGGCTTTTCGAAGGCAGTTAGTAAAGGCTTCAACAAGGTGGTTAGCAAGGTTGTCCCTCAGGACCAAAAGCAACTGCAACAAATTGCTCAAGGACCAGTTTATCAGGTTCTCTTATTAGCTAGTCCTAAAGACACCCAAAAAGTTGAGCAAGCTTTTCCTGATTTAAAATTTACGCGTTCCAGTCCCTTTGCGGCAGATGTTATCAACCCTGGTAACTCAAAAATGGAGGGGATTCGGATTGTAGGAGAAGAATTTGGCTTCTCGATGGACCAAGTGATGGCCTTTGGAGATTCGGATAATGACTTAGAGATGCTCTCGGGTGTTGGCTTATCGATTGCGATGGGCAATGGAACCAGCAGGGTCAAAGAAGTTGCTCAGCACACAACGACCAGTAATACCAAAGACGGAATTCAAAAAGCTCTGGAACATTTTGGTATTATCACGGATCAGTCACTTTTTGTCAGTCGTGATGACCACTTTAATAAGGTCAAAGCCTTCCATCAACTCATGGATGGTCAAACCCAGGAAGAACCAAAGGCCTGGGACAATCAAGAGGCTATTTACCGAACCATGTTTAAGCAGGAAGAATTGGTTGAATTTATACGGGCTGCCAGCAAAGACGAAGCAACCTTTGATCGTTCAATTGAAAGCTTGCATCAAGCCCTAGATGAGGCAGCTAATAAGGTTCGTAGCAAACATCCAGCTGAGATCTCCTTGGTGGGGCAAGTTGATGCCTTGATTGATACGCTGTATCTGACTTATGGTAGTTTTGTTCTAATGGGGGTTGATCCTGAAGAGGTCTTTGAGATTGTTCACCGCGCCAATATGGGGAAAATTTTCCCAGATGGTCAGGCACACTTTGATGAAGTCACGCATAAAATTTTAAAACCAGACGACTGGGAAGAAAAGTATGCACCTGAGCCAGCCATTCAAAAAGAGCTGGAACGGCAAATCAAAGCTTATCAAAAACATTGTTCTGAAAAAACAGTAGAATCTGAAGAAACTAAAAAGGTGTGAGGAAATTCATTTTCCTTCACACCTTTTTGTTTTTTTATAAAGTTTATAAGGTCTTTTCTGGCTCACGAACCACTAACAAATCGACTTTGGCATGGCGGAGAATGTATTCAGAGGAAGACCCGACTAGTAAACGTTCAAAAGCATTTAGACCAGTTGCCCCAACCATGATGAGATCAACTCCCTCTGCATCAGGGATATCAGTCGCTAAGAGGACTTTTGGATTCCCCATTTCAATCACCGAAGCAATGTTTTGGACACCGGCTTCTTTAGCACGCTTGATATACCCTTCTAATAGTTCATTAGCTTCTGTTTGGAATCCTTCATACACCTCAGCATCAAAACTAGAGACACTTTGTAAGGCACGTGTATCAACGACATGAGCAAGGGTAAGTTTAGATCCGTTTCGCAACGCAACATTGACCCCTTTCTCAAAAGCAAGTTCAGCTTCGCGAGATCCATCAACTGCAACCATGATGTTTTCGTATTTTTGAGACATGTTCCGTCCTCCTTTACTGCTTGAAAACGTGAAAAGAAATGGAAGAACCCATTTATGTTACCTATAATTATATTTTAAACCTTTTACCATAGAAAGTAAAGGTCAAATCAGATATCTATAGGATTTCATTGAGAATGAAAGAGGTTGCTCAGTTGTACTCCAGATTAACTAGTGGTATAATGGAAGCAGTTTGATAAAGTGAGGAAAAAATCATGAAAGAATACAATAAGTCCGTCAAGCTAGAGCACGTTGCTTACGATATTCGTGGTCCAGTCTTAGAAGAAGCGATGCGCATGCGGGCAAACGGGGAGAAAATCCTTCGCTTAAATACAGGAAATCCGGCTGAATTTGGGTTCACGGCTCCCGACGAAGTCATTCATGATTTGATTATGAATGCTCGGGATAGTGAAGGGTATTCGGATTCAAAAGGAATTTTTTCTGCCCGTAAGGCCATTATGCAGTATAGCCAATTGAAAAAGATTCCGAATGTTGAGATTGATGATATCTATATCGGAAATGGTGTCAGTGAGTTGATTGTGATGTCCATGCAAGGCTTGCTGGATAATGGAGATGAAGTACTTGTGCCAATGCCAGACTATCCTCTTTGGACAGCAGCGGTCAGCCTAGCAGGTGGAAATGCAGTACACTATGTTTGTGATGAAGAGGCTGAGTGGTATCCTGATATTGATGATATCAAGTCGAAAATCACTTCAAACACCAAGGCTATCGTCGTGATTAACCCAAATAACCCGACCGGAGCTCTCTATCCAGATGAGATTCTTTTGGAAATTGTCGAAATTGCTCGTCAACATGGCTTGATTATCTTTGCAGATGAAATTTATGATCGCTTGGTCATGGATGGTGCCAAACACACAGCCATTGCTAGTCTCGCGCCAGATTTGTTCTGTGTCAGCATGAACGGTTTGTCCAAATCACACCGCATCGCGGGCTTCCGTGTGGGCTGGATGGTCTTGTCTGGACCAAAACACCATGTGAAGGGCTATATCGAAGGGCTCAATATGCTCTCCAATATGCGTCTGTGTTCAAACGTCTTGGCCCAACAAGTGGTTCAGACTTCTTTGGGAGGCTACCAGTCAGTGGACGAACTCTTGCTCCCAGGTGGTCGAATCTACGAGCAACGGAACTTTATCTACAAGGCCATCAACGATATCCCAGGGCTTTCAGCTGTCAAACCAAAAGCTGGTCTTTATATCTTCCCTAAGATTGATCGTGAAATGTACCGGGTAGATGATGATGAGCAGTTTGTCTTGAATTTCTTAAAACAAGAAAAGGTTCTCTTGGTTCACGGACGTGGATTCAACTGGAAAGAGCCGGATCATTTCCGGATTGTTTACCTTCCTCGAGTAGAAGAATTGGCTCAAATTCAAGAGAAGATGACTCGTTTCTTAAAACAATACAAACGATAAGTGTAAGAGAAATCGCTATTAGGCGGTTTCTTTTTTTGAATGAATCCAGCGAATATTTTGTTACATAAGGCTAATTTTTCTGAATTGAATAGAATTGTAGAAAAAATAAATAATTTTCAGATAATTTGATTGAAATTCCCTCACTTATATGATATACTTTAGCTGACTACATGCGAGGTTTATTATGGCTAAATTATTAGAAAAAACGAGAAAAATTACATCTATCTTGAAACGTTCTGAAGAACAGTTGCAAGATGAAATGCCTTATAATGCAATTGCCCGTCAACTGGCTGATATCATTCATTGTAATGCTTGTATTATTAATAGCAAGGGAACTCTTCTAGGTTATTTCATGCGCTACAAAACCAATAATGACCGGGTTGAGGCTTTTTTTGACAATAAAAAATTACCTGAAGATTATGCGAAAGCGGCCAGTTTAGTCTATGATACAGAGGCGAATTTAGATGTAGATCACGATTTAAGTATCTTTCCAGTAGAGACAAAGTCTGATTTTCCTGATGGGTTGACAACGATTGCTCCCATCCATGTATCTGGGATTCGTTTGGGGTCTTTGATTATTTGGCGCAATGATAAGGAATTTGCGGATGATGATTTGATTTTGGTTGAGATTGCTAGTACCGTAGTTGGGATTCAAATGTTGAACTTCCAACGAGAGGAAGATGAGAAAAATATTCGTCGCCGGACTGCGGTCAATATGGCTGTCAATACCTTGTCCTATTCAGAATTGCGGGCAGTTTCCGCTATCCTTAGTGAATTGAAGGGAAATGAAGGGCAGTTAACTGCTTCCGTGATTGCGGATCGGATTGGTATTACCCGCTCTGTGATTGTCAATGCGCTTCGGAAATTGGAATCAGCTGGTATTATTGAAAGTCGTTCACTCGGGATGAAGGGAACTTATCTCAAAGTTTTGATCCCGGATATTTTTGAAGAAATTAAGAAAAGAGACTACTAATGAGCAAAGCATTAATTTCGATTGACTACACCGTTGATTTTGTAGCGGATGAAGGTAAACTAACGGCAGGAGCTCCCGCCCAAGCCATTTCTGAGAGCATTGCCCAGGTGACCCAATTAGCCTTTGATCAAGGAGCCTATGTCTTTTTTGCTATTGATGCACATGATATAGACGACCCCTTTCATCCAGAAAGCAAGCTCTTCCCACCCCATAATATTATTGGGACTAGTGGACGGGATTTGTACGGTCCCTTAGCTGATTTTTATCGGGAGCACAAAGCGGATCCACGCGTCTTTTGGATGGACAAGCGTCATTATTCTGCTTTTTCAGGAACGGACTTGGATATCCGCCTCCGGGAACGTGGCGTAGATACCGTTATTTTAACGGGAGTCTTAACGGACATTTGTGTCCTCCATACAGCAGTGGATGCCTATAATTTGGGCTATCAGATTGAAGTGGTCGCGCCTGCAGTGGCGTCGCTTACTCCTGAAAATCACCAGTTTGCTTTAAATCATTTCAAACATGTTTTGGGAGCAAAACTGGTGAATGAACAATTAGAAGAATTGTAAGATTAGAGTCCGAGGAGAAAGGCCTAGTGCCTCCCCTTCCTCGGACTCTATTTTCTTGCCAAACTACCGCATAAATACTAAAAATATGGTAAAATAGAGGGTATTGAAAAATCATCATTTCACGAAAGGAAGCAAGATGAAAATTACGCAAGAAGAGGTAACCCACGTTGCCAATCTTTCAAAATTGAAATTCTCTCCAGAAGAGACAGCTGAGTTTGCGACAACCTTGTCTAAAATTGTCGACATGGTGGAATTGTTGGAAGAAGTGGACACAACCGGTGTGGCCCCAACAACGACTATGGCTGATCGTAAGACCGTATTGCGTCCGGATGTTGCTGAAAAAGGGACTGACCGTGACCGCTTGTTTAAAAATGTACCTGAAAAAGATAACTATTACATCAAGGTACCAGCTATCCTAGAAGATGGAGGAGATGCCTAATGTCATTCAACAATAAAACCATTGAAGAGTTGCACGACCTCCTTGTCTCTAAGGAAATTTCAGCAACGGAATTGACCCAAGCGACACTTGACGATATCAAGGCGCGTGAAGAAGCGGTCAATGCCTTTGTGACGGTGGCTGAAGAAGCAGCACTTGACCAAGCTAAGGCTATTGACGAAAAAGGAATCGATGCAGATAACCTCCTGTCAGGGATTCCGCTTGCTGTCAAAGATAATATCTCAACAGATGGCATCTTGACGACTGCAGCTTCAAAAATGCTCTATAACTATGAGCCCATCTTTGATGCGACAGCTGTTGCCAATGCAAAAGCCAAAGATATGATTGTCATCGGGAAGACCAACATGGATGAATTTGCTATGGGTGGATCTGGTGAAACTTCATACTATGGACCAACCAAGAATGCTTGGGACCACAGCAAGGTGCCTGGTGGATCTTCTAGTGGTTCAGCAGCTTCTGTCGCTTCAGGGCAAGTCCGTTTGTCCCTTGGTTCAGATACAGGTGGTTCTATCCGTCAACCGGCTGCCTTCAACGGAATCGTCGGTCTCAAACCAACGTATGGAACAGTTTCTCGTTTCGGTCTCATTGCCTTTGGTAGCTCACTCGACCAAATTGGACCGTTTGCTCCAACCGTTAAGGAAAATGCGCAATTGCTCAATGTCATTGCCAGTGCAGATGACAAGGATTCGACTTCTGCACCTGTTCGTGTAGCAGACTTTGCTTCTAAGATTGGTCAAGACATTAAAGGCATGAAGATTGCCCTTCCTAAGGAATACCTCGGGGAAGGGATTGATCCAGAAGTCAAAGAAACCATCCTTAATGCGGCTAAACACTTTGAAAAATTGGGAGCGACTGTCGAAGAAGTCAGCCTGCCTCATTCTAAATACGGGGTTGCCGTATACTACATCATCGCTTCATCTGAAGCTTCTTCAAACTTGCAACGTTTCGACGGGATTCGCTATGGTTTCCGTGCGGAAGATGCTAAAAACTTGGATGACATCTACGTGAACACTCGTAGCCAAGGCTTTGGTGATGAGGTCAAACGCCGGATCATGCTTGGTACCTTTAGTTTGTCATCTGGTTACTACGATGCTTACTACAAGAAAGCTGGTC
>CABREZ010000033.1 GCA_902470035.1 uncultured Streptococcus sp.
AAGAAGATGCTGGTCGTGGCTGGCGTAAAGTTGTTGCTTCACCAAAACCAGTGGACATCAAAGAAATCAATACCATCCGTACCTTGTTGAACGACGGACAAGTCGTTGTTGCTGCTGGTGGTGGCGGTATCCCAGTTGTGAAAGAAGCAAATGGTAGCTTGACTGGTGTTGAAGCTGTTATCGACAAAGACTTTGCATCTCAACGTTTGGCTGAACTAGTAGAAGCAGACCTCTTCATCGTTTTGACTGGTGTAGACTATGTTTTTGTAAACTACAACAAACCAGACCAAGAAAAATTGGAACATGTCAATGTCGCTCAATTGGAAGAGTACATCAAACAAGATCAATTTGCACCAGGAAGCATGCTTCCTAAAGTAGAAGCTGCGATTGCCTTTGTAAATGGTCGTCCAGAAGGAAAAGCAGTCATCACTTCACTTGAAAACCTTGGCGCTTTGATTGAGTCTGAAAGTGGAACGATTATCGTAAAAGACTAATTCATATACATGAGTGAGGGGAGTGAACCCCATATTTACAGGAGTTTGTACAAAGTTCCTCCCCTCGTTTTTTCTAAAAAAGTTTAGGAAAAACTAGTTTTTTAATCTTAAATATGATAAAATAAACATATAGGTAAGCGCTTTCTAAAAGTTTAACCTTTTGAAAGACTCACTCAAACTTTGTTGCGTTAGGAGGATAAACAAATGAGTGAAAAAGCGAAAAAAGGGTTTAAGATGCCTTCATCTTATACCGTATTGTTAATCATCATTGCGTTTATGGCAGTGATGACTTGGATTATCCCAGCAGGGGCTTTTGTCGATGGTGTGTATAAATCACAACCTCAAAACCCTCAAGGTATCTGGGATGTATTGATGGCACCGATTCGTGCTATGCTAGGAACGACTCCTGAAGAAGGATCTTTGATTCAAGGAACTAGTGCAGCGATCGACGTAGCCTTCTTCATCTTGATGGTTGGTGGTTTCCTTGGTGTAGTCAATGAAACTGGTATGCTAGACACTGGTATTGCTTCTATCGTGAAGAAATACAAGGGTCGCGAAAAAATGTTGATTTTGGTGCTTATGCCTTTGTTTGCCCTTGGTGGTACAACTTATGGTATGGGTGAAGAAACCATGGCCTTCTATCCTCTCCTTGTGCCAGTTATGATGGCCGTTGGATTTGATAGCTTGACTGGGGTAGCCATTATCTTGCTTGGTTCACAGATTGGATGTTTGGCATCTACCTTGAACCCATTTGCGACAGGTATCGCATCTTCAACTGCGGGTGTTAGTCTTGGGGAAGGTATCATCCTTCGTTTGATCTTCTGGGTTGTCTTGACTGGTCTTAGCACTTGGTTTGTATACAAGTATGCAGATAAGATTCAAAAAGACCCAACTAAATCCCTCACTTATGCAACTCGTGAAGAAGATATGAAATTCTTCAATGTTGGTGAAGATGATGACAATGTTAACTCAACACTTACTAAGAAACAAAAACAAGTCTTTGTACTCTTTGTATTGACCTTTGTTTTGATGGTCTTGAGTTTCATTCCTTGGGAAGGTCTCCATGTTCCTATTTTTAGTAACTTTAACACATGGTTAACAGGCCTTCCAGTAGTTGGTAAGATTGTTGGTAGCTCAACTGCAGCCCTAGGTACTTGGTACTTCCCAGAAGGAGCAATGCTCTTCGCCTTTATGGGTATCTTGATTGGTATTGTCTACGGATTGAAAGAAGAACAAATCATTTCTTCATTTATGGCTGGTGCAGCTGACTTGCTCAGCGTAGCCTTGATCGTAGCGATCGCACGTGGTATCCAAGTTATCATGAACAATGGTATGATTACAGATACGATCCTTAACTGGGGTAAACAAGGACTCAGTGGT
This sequence comes from uncultured Streptococcus sp., assembly GCA_902470035.1. Taxonomy (GTDB): domain Bacteria; phylum Bacillota; class Bacilli; order Lactobacillales; family Streptococcaceae; genus Streptococcus. The sequence continues at coordinate 1,875 of CABREZ010000033.1, forward strand.
CTATCTTCTCAAGTCTTCATCGTCTTGACTTATATCTTCTACTTGCCAATGTCATTCTTGATCCCATCTTCATCTGGTCTTGCCAGTGCGACAATGGGTATCATGGCTCCATTGGGAGAATTCGTCAATGTACGTCCAAGCTTGATTATCACTGCCTACCAGTCTGCATCTGGTGTCTTGAACTTGATTGCACCAACTTCTGGTATCGTTATGGGAGCTCTTGCTCTTGGACGTATCAACATTGCTACTTGGTGGAAATTCATGGCAAAACTTGTAGTTGCTGTTATTGTAATTACCATTGCCCTCCTTCTTCTCGGAACATTCGTTCCAGCCCTATAAGAAGTAAAGAGGTGATTCCATGAAAATTGAGATTACAAATCAAGTCAAAGATGACTTTCTAGCTTCATTAAAGACTCTGATTTCTTATCCTTCGGTCTTAAACGAAGGCGAAAATGGAACACCGTTTGGACAAGCTATCCAAGATGTCCTTGAGAAAACGTTAGATATTGCTCAAGAAATGGGCTTTCAAACCTATCTAGATCCTGAAGGATACTATGGATATGCAGAGATCGGTCAGGGGGAAGAACTCCTGGCCGTTCTTTGTCACTTGGATGTTGTTCCAGCCGGTGATTTAGAAGATTGGCAGACGCCACCTTTTGAGGCGACTCTGAAAGATGGATGGTTGATCGGACGTGGAGTACAAGATGACAAGGGGCCATCCCTTGCGGCCCTTTACGCAGTTAAGAGTCTGCTTGACCAAGGACTTGTATTTACCAAACGGATTCGCTTTATATTTGGTACGGACGAGGAAACTCTCTGGCGCTGTATGAACCGCTACAATCAGCTAGAAGAAAAAGCAGATCTTGGCTTTGCTCCAGATTCGTCCTTTCCATTAACCTATGCTGAAAAAGGCTTGCTTCAAGTGAAGCTCCATGGACCAGGCTGGGAGGATCGTCCCTTACAAGCTGGTCGTGCCCTTAACGTGGTACCAGATAAGGCAACTTATAAGGGGGAACGCTTAGAGGAACTTTTACCAGTGATCGAGCAAAGTGGTGTGAACTATACAGAAGAAACAGGAGCAGTAACCGTTCTTGGACTGTCTAAACACTCCAAGGATGCGGCTGAGGGTGTCAATGCTATTGTCGGCTTAGCGGAAAGTCTTTCCTTGATCCAGCCTCATCCAGCCCTTCTCTTTATCGCAGATGCTGTCGGGGAAGATGCGACAGGAGCAGCTCTCTTTGGTGAAATCAAAGATGAACCAAGTGGTGCTCTTTCCTTCAATATTGCGACCCTCTCTATTGATGAAGAGCGATCTGAGATCGGGATTGATATTCGGATCCCTGTCCTAGCAGATAAGGATGCTTTAGTAGAGCGATTAACTGAGGTGGCGGCTAGTTATCAACTTCAGTATGAAGAATTTGATTATTTAGCTCCACTGTACGTGCCGTTAGATAGTCCATTGGTAAGTACTTTGATGAAGGTCTACCAAGAAGAAACGGGTGATCAAACCCCAGCTATGTCCTCAGGGGGAGCGACTTTTGCTCGAACCATGGAAAATTGTGTGGCTTATGGGGCCCTCTTCCCTGATGCTCTCCAAACTGAGCACCAGGCTAATGAACGAGCCAAACTGGATGATTTATATCGTGCAATGGAAATTTATGCAGAGACTATCCGACAGTTAGCAGGCAAGGAAGCCTAATATAGATTTGAAAAAGAAAGCTTAGATGGTCTGACCATCTAAGCTTTCTTTTATTTGCTAAAGAAGAAGGGAGGAGTAAATTCTTTCAATTTTTCAAAGCAGTCCAAGGCACCTTGATTGTCTTCACAGATGATGAGGCAGACGTCGTCCCCACAGACCGTTGCGACAATTTGTGGTAATTCAAGGGCGTCTAAGATAGCACCGAAAGATTGAGCCAGTCCAGGGAGAGTTTTCACCACAACTTGGTTTTGGACGGGACGAAGCATGACGAGGGCATCCTCCATATAAAAACGCAGTCGGTTTTCCCAGCGAGATGGAGCAATGCTATTGATGGCATAGTAAGAGGTATCCCCTTCGTTAATTTTTACTAGATTCAAGGATTTGACATCTCTTGAGAGGGTTGACTGGGTCACGATGATGCCGTTCGCTTCCAGGCTGTCCTGCAATTCTTGTTGGGTTCGAATTTTCTTTTCTGAAATAATGGACCGGATCAGGCGGTGGCGACTTTCGATCTTATTCATTAGGGGCTCTCCTTATTTGATAAACATAGCATCTCCAAAGCTAAAGAAACGGTAGCCTTGGTCGATGGCGTGTTGATAAGCGTCCAGAGTGAGTTCTCGACCTGCGAAGGCAGAAACGAGCATGACTAAGGTTGATTTTGGTAAGTGGAAGTTGGTTGAAAAGGCGTCGACAACCTGCCACTGATAGCCTGGTTTGATAAAGATATTGGTCCAACCAGAGTCAGCTTGTAACTCTCCATTAAACTTATTTCCAATTGTTTCTAAGGTTCGGATAGAAGTGGTTCCAACGGCAACGATTCGGTGTCCACTTGCTTTGACTTGTCGAAGAGTTTGGGCGGCTTCTTCAGAGAGTTGATAAAACTCGGAATGCATCTCATGTTGGTCTAGATTATCGACGGATACAGGACGGAAGGTTCCCAGTCCGACATGAAGGGTTAGATAAACCAAGTGAACCCCTTTGTCTTCGATCTTTTGTAAGAGCTCTGGTGTGAAATGGAGGCCAGCTGTAGGAGCAGCGGCTGATCCATTTTCTTTGGCATAGACCGTCTGGTAACGTTCCTGATCTTCTAATTTTTCATGGATGTATGGTGGTAGGGGCATTTCCCCTAGACTTTCCAAGACTTCAAGGAAAATCCCTTGGTAAGAAAACTCTACGATACAGCCTCCGTGTTCCAGTTTCTTGATGAGAGTTGCTTGGAGACGTCCATCTCCAAAACTGACGATTCCTCCCTCTTTGAGACGTTTGGCAGGTTTGGCCAGAACCTCCCATTGATCTCCCTCGATATTTTTTAAGAGGAGAAGCTCCACATGACCTCCTGTATCCGGTTTGACCCCATGGAGACGAGCTGGAAGGACACGGGTATTATTCATCACCAAAGCATCCCCTGGTTCTAATTCATTGATAATGGCGTCAAAATGCTGGTCTTCCATCTGACCTGTTTGTCGATTGAGGATTAGTAGTTTTGAGGCATCGCGCTTTTCTAGTGGGGTTTGTGCAATTAACTCCTCAGGGAGGTGAAAATCAAAGTCATTCGTGTTCATGGTCTCTCCTTGTATATAAATTCTTCTATTTCTTCCATTTAACCTTCCCCATTATATCATGAAATAAGAGTGAAACAAAGGAAATCAGTAGTCGAATTTTAAAGGTATGAAGGTGTAAAATCCTTCTTTCGTATGAAGAAAGCTCTTGACAAAAATTGGTCTATACCATATAATGAATATAAGAAATAAGCGGAGGTTTAATCATGAAAGTTATTGAAGTAGCCAATCAAATCGAAGGAGGGCAGGTTGCTTTTGACCTGTTAAAAGAAAAGTTAGAACAAGGTGCGAAAACTCTGGGGCTTGCGACTGGAAGCAGTCCACTTGAATTTTATAAATTGATTCGGGAGAGTGATCTAGATTTTTCAGATATGGTTAGTGTCAACTTGGATGAGTATGTCGGCTTGACGGGAGAAGACCCTCAATCTTATCGTTATTTTATGCAGGAAAATTTATTCAATGAGAAACCTTTTAAAGTCAGCTATCTTCCAAAAGGAAATGAAGATACTGCAGAAGAAGAAACAGCTCAGTACAATGAAATTTTGGCCCAAAACCCAGTAGATCTGCAAATTCTAGGAATTGGTCGCAACGGGCATATTGGTTTTAACGAACCTGGAACCCCGTTTGACAGCCAAACGCATTTGGTCCATTTGGATCAATCAACGATTGAAGCCAACGCTCGCTTCTTTGAAAAAATTGAAGATGTGCCAACTCAAGCCATTTCCATGGGGATTGCGAACATTCTCGATGCTAAGTCTATCATTCTCTTTGCCTATGGAGAATCAAAGGCACAAGCAATCGCAGGAATGGTCAATGGTCCAAAAACAGAGAGTTTACCAGCGAGTGCGCTTCAAGCTCATCCAGATGTCGTGATTATTGCAGACCAAGCAGCCTTGAGCCTACTGTAACCAGTTGAAAAAGAGAGACCTATCTGAAATATCCTGAAAGATAGGTTTTTTTATGGATTGAAGTATGGTACAATAAGATAAAATTAAATATTTGAGGAAAATATATTTTGAAAAAGAAGTTGCTCGTTTTAGGAATCGTCGTCTTATCTCTACTCCGGCCTTTGTCGATCGTGGCTGATGAGTTAGTGGATATGGCGCAAAAAATGTATCCCAATGATCATGTGCAGGCCTATAACCGACCAAGGTCTTCCCTCGTTATCGACGCGAATACCGGGGATGTTTTATGGAAAGACAATATTGATGAAGTGCGGGATCCTGCAAGTATGAGTAAGCTCATGACGTTGTATCTGCTTTTCGAATCCATGAAAGAGGGGAAGATTACCAAAGATACGGTTGTCACTGCAACAGCTGCGGATCAATCCATATCAAAAATCTATGAGATTTCCAACAATAATATCGTTGCAGGCGTAGACTATACGGTCTCTGAATTGATTACCATGACCGCGGTTCCATCCTCTAATGTGGCCACGATTATGTTGGCCAATCTCCTTTCTAACCACGATGCGGATGCCTTTATTCAGCGGATGAATGAAAAGTCCAAGGAGCTGGGGATGACCAATACCATTTGGAACAATCCTAGTGGTGCGGCCATTTCAACCTTCCAAGGTTTATATACCAGTTATAACTATCCAAATGATGCTGCTAACCAGACAACTGCAAGAGACTTGGCTATTCTCGTCTATCATTTTGTGAAAGAATATCCTGAGATTCTTAGCTATACCAATCAGGCTAAGGTGACCGTCAAACAAGGAACTCCTTATGAGGAGACTTTTGATACCTATAACTATTCCTTGCCAGGAGCTAGATATGCTCTTGAAGGCGTAGATGGTCTGAAGACAGGCTCGAGTCCTCGCGGTGCCTTCAACTATATCGCAACTGCTAAACGAGGAGAGCAACGAATTATCTCTGTAGTCATGGGAGTTGGTGATTGGTCTGACCAGGATGGTGAATACTATCGACATCCATTTGGCAATGCCTTGATCGAAAAAGCTTTTGCAGATTATCGTTATAAGAAGTTATTGGACAAGGGTGTTCAGACGATTGATGGAAAGACTTACACACTGGATCAACCTTTCTATGCTACGGTCAAAAAAGGCGAAGAGGATCCAAAACTCGTTGTCAAAGATGGACAGCTAGAGGCGGATTCAGGCTTGATGACCCTATCAGAAAAGATTTCTGATGGACTTCCAGTCAAAGAAGGAGCCGTGAATCAATCGGATACTCAAAGTACTACGGCTTCAACTACAGGGAAATCCTTCCATTTTCCTCTTGAAAGCCTGGTCATTCTGATTCCAATTTTCATTCTCGCTATGATTCTGTATTTAGAAAGAGCCCATCACAAACAACGTGAGCGCAAGGCTCAGGATCGATACAAAAAATAAAGGATTAAAACTCAACTGAAATCCAGTTGGGTTTTGTCATTGCTTCTTATTTCTCAAATTGAAAGGAAACTTATGAAAGCATTTCGAAATTCCTATCCTGCTTATTTATTTTTATATAGTTTTTACTTCATGTCGACTGCTCTCTTTACGACTCTAATCTCTGTCTATCTGATAGGCCAGCAGTATTCAGCTAGTCAGGTCTCTCATTTGGTATCAATGGCCTTTTTCCTATCCATGCTTACCCAGCCCTTATTTGGTTATATCAATGAACGATTTGGTATTATTAAAATCACCACTTTGAGCTTGGGAGTCCTCATGGCAGGAGTGGCTGGCTTCATCTGGGCCCCTAACTACTTTTGGTTGACGATTTTTTATGGCCTGGTTTTGCTGTGTCTAAATGGGACGGCTCCCATGATGGAGGTTTTCGCTACCCAGAGTTCCTATGCTTTTGGAAAAATCCGCGTTTGGGGGACACTAGGGTATGCGGCTGGAGCGCAACTAGCTGGTTGGCTTTATGCTCATCTTAGCCCCCAGTCTGTATACTATTGTGTTTTGGTAACTATCCTTCTTAGTTTCCTCACTTTAGGAGCTATTCGTATCGACAAGACCAATCGGGTACAGAAAGAAGCTGTATCGATCCGTCCTCTGCTACACAATGGTCCCTATCTCTTTTTCTTACTTTTGATGGGGCTTGTGTCGGGCGTGGGCAATATTGGCCATACCTATATTCCAGCTCTTTTGATGGATAGTGGGCTCCCTGTTCAGATAGCCTCTACGGTTGTGGCCATATCTGTCGTAGTCGAAGCACCTCTCATCTTTTTCTCAGATCGTTTTATGGACCATTGGCCTTTGCGCTTACTGATTTTGCTTCCTGTGGGGATTCTCTTGATCCAGTATTTCATCTATGCTCTTCCAAGTCCTGTATTCTTAAAAGTGCTGGTCACTCTGTTGGCCAAGCATACGACGGGGATGGTCTTGGTCATGGTCTCCTTACGTTTTATCTCCCAACAGGTGGATAAGAAAGATCTAGTCTTAGCCATGGCTCTCTTGCAGGGAGTCCGCTATCTTGGAACCATTTTATTACAACCGGTAGCAGCTTTCTTTGTGGATCACGGTGGATTTTCAATGATGAGTTCCTTCTTGGTGGCTGTCCTGATCCTCGTCCTTCTTCTAAGTATCTTTTTAAAGATGCCAAAAGGAAAATCTCCGGGTCTCTTTGGGAGTATGAAGGAGTAAAAAGATTAGGAAATAGTGTTTCTGAATAGAGGGACTTATGCTATAATGGAGAACGATGATGATAATGAAAGAAATGAGAGAGAATGAAGTTTAAACGTGCCTTATTTGCGACACTTTCCCTTGGTTGTCTATGTTTTCCAATGCTCGTAAAGGCGGATGATCTTTACCAACAAGAAGACATCATGTCAATCACAGAAAAATCAGGGACTTCGGTGGATGAGTTTTTTCGTCCTAAGGCCGATATTGTTGTTGACGCTCACACAGGAGCGATTGTTTATGGAGATAATATTGATGCTCCTCGTGACTCTGGTAGTATGGCTAAATTGATGTCCGTCTATGTTCTTCTGAAAGCCATTCAAGAAGGGCAGCTGGATTATGATACCCAAATTACAGCGACAGAAACAGATGTAGCAATTTCTCAAAACCAGAAGTTGAGCAATAGTCCCATTGTGGCGGGTGCTAAATACAAGGTATCGACCCTCCTGAATATGATTTTTGTTCCTTCATCTAGTGCCGCTACCATCATGATTGCCAATAAGGTGTCTGGAGGAGATCCGGATAAATTCTTGGATTTGATGAACCAGCGGGCCCAAGAAATTGGAATGACCAATACCAAGTGGAACAATCCTAATGGTGCCCCAACTGCAGTCTTGGATGGCTACTATAATCCGACACGCTATGATCAACACGCCATTAACCAAACAACAGCGAGAGATATGGCTATTTTGGCTTATCACATGGTCAATGAGTTTCCTGAAATCCTCAACTACACTAAAAATGCTAAGATTACTCTCTTCGAGGGTACAGATTATGAAGAAACGCATGAGAATTATAATTATTCTTTAGAAGGTGGAAGGTATTCTCTAAAGGGAGCGGATGGTCTGAAAACAGGCTCTAGCCCGACTGCGGATTATAATTACACCTTGACGGTGAATCGTGGGAACCAGCGATTTGTTCAAGTCATTATGGGAGTTGGCCATTACGATGTAGAAATTGCAGAGAGCCTGCGCCACGTCATTGGAAATGCCCTGATTGAAAGACTATATCAGGATTATGAATACAAAGAAGTGCTGCCGGCGGGGGATCACACGATTCAGGGGCAAACCTATCACTTAGACAAACCTTTCTATGCTACGGTAAAAAGAGGGACCAATCCAGAGATCAGTGTTCAAAATGGCCAGCTACAAATTGCAAATGGTTTGCAAACTCTTTCTCCGTCCATTCAGCAAACACAGTCTGTAACCGCACTACAAGGGGCTCATCAGAAGTCCACTAGCACGCGTCAAAAAGGCTGGGATCCAATGTGGCTCTGTTGCTTCCTTCCCTTCATTTTTCTAAGAATTTTCTTTAACATAAGATATAAGAGAAAATAAGAAGTTTTCCAGATTTGGAAATCTTAAATTAAATAAATAGTATTCCTAGAAACTTTCCTTAGGTGAGTACGGACGTCAGCGAACTTCGAAGAAGTTCCATGACTTAGTTTTGGACCTAAGGTTCCAAAACTCCCGAGTGCTAGAAACAACCTTGTTTCTAGCACTTTTCTCACGGCGGAAAGTTTCAGTAGATGATTGAATAACTATAAAGATAAAAAAGTATTTATCTTTATAGAAGTTAATAGAATTGTATAAAAGATAACTTTGTCTTTACGCTCAATCCACCCAATGGTGGTTTTTTTATTTAGTTGTTAAGAGGAGGGTAGTGAAACCAAGGATGGCATAGATCCCCCAAGCTAGGGGAAGGCTCCAGATAGCTAGACTAGAAAAGAGAGCTGTTCCAATGGGCATGGCAAAGCTGACCATCAGTCCCAAAAAGCTAGAGGTAGACGCTAATTTTTCAGCGGGTAATTTACTCATTAAGAGACTGGAAACTTTTGGGTTGATTTTTGCAACAAGATAACCAAGGAAAGTGATGAGTAGAAGGGAAAGGAAATCCCAGTGCACCAGAATATTTGTGAGCCCAAGCATGGTCAGCCCACCTGCTATCCACAGGAGGATATGGTGGAGTGATTGCTTGGAAAAATAATCGTGGGGTGTCAGGCTAGCCCAGACCATGCTTAAAATAGTCACAGCCTCTAAGATCAAGAGCGACTGGCTAAAGCTCAACTGAAAGAAGGGGGAGTGAAGCAGTTGCAAATTGTAGATGCCAGAGATGGATCCCCCTAAAGCATTGATGAGAACCAATGAGAAGAGCAACTTGCCAAAGTGGTGGACCTCCTCATCTGCAAAAATACTTTTGGCGTTCTGGTACATCTCTTGGCATTCGTGTACCAAAGAATTCTTACTTTTGGGCTCAATAACGGGATCATGTGTCAGCTGTTTGTTTCTCATCAGGAGACAGGTAGAAGACAGGAGAAAAGTCACGGCATTGATCGAAGCGACCAGAGCAAAATGTTGATGGCTGATGGCTAGTAACCAAACTCCTAGGGCTTGTCCAGAAATCGAACAGACCATACTAAGTAGTTGGTTGAAGGAATAGGCCTCCATCAAATCCTCGTCGGGGATGTTCTTTTTCATGATGGGGAGTTGTAGGCCCCCGCGATAATCGCTCAAACAATCTGAAACAATGTTTAAGAAGCAAACAATCGAAAAGGCTAGGTAACCCGGAATCTTGGTCATGAGAGCAATAAGGATGAAGAGCATCGCTTGGAGATAGCCGATGCGAATCAACCAGTTAGCTTTTTTCTTCGTGTGGTCAGCCTTCATGCCGACAAAAATGGTAAAGAGGCTGGGAATAAATACAATGAGATTGGCAATGCCAACAGCCAGACTAGGCTGAGGCATGCTGGCAGCAAAGACCACAAAGACCAGATTGTAGATGGTGGCACCAAGGGTATTCAAAAAGCGAGAAAGACTGAGTAAGGCAAAAATTTTATTACGAGCTAAGAGTTTCATAAGCCTTCCTCCTTCACGTGATCAGTTGCTAGGACTTGTTTGATAGATCGAACGGTCTGTTTGAAGAGGTCTAGTTTCTCATCATCAGAGAGAAGAAGTTCCTGATCCTTCAGATAAACGCTGGTATGTGAGAGAAGAAAGCGGAGGAAGTGGTTTTTTAGTTTGGTCATCATGGGAAGAACCTTCTTTCTTTGCTTGATGATCCTATTGTAAACCTAAAAAGCAAGAAAAAATTAATGTTGCATATTTTCAACAAAAACTCACAGAGTAGATCTGTGAGTTTTTAGGATTTATTGATCAGTTCTTGCAGGCCCTGTTTGTAGTAGTTGGCACTGTCCTTACAATCCAGAATAGAGAGAACCTGGATGGCCTGTTCCATCTTTTCAAGACCGATTTCTTTTTCTCCCTTTCGATAGAGAAATTCTCCTTTGGCGTAGAGATAAACCGTCCGAAGGTAGGCTTCGTTCTCAGAGTAAAAGTGGTTGTTAATCAGGTGATCAAAATAGGTTGCATCTTCAAATTCATTTGAACTAATGGCGAGAAAAAAGCCATTAAGGAAAATAGAATTGATGGCAGGACGAGAGGAATCTAGGAGAAGCTTGAAGTCCTCCCGTTGGACCAACTCCTCTGTGTATTGTCGATAGAGCTGACTAGAGAAAAGAGGAGAGGTCAGTGAAAATAGGCTTAACTCAAAATTTCCCCAGACCATGACAGAGAAGAGGTAGTCATAGAGGAATTCTAGTTCCTCTTGGCTAGCAGCAAACTCTACCTCAGGATAGTTGCCAAGCATTTGGGCCTTGAGAATAATGCTGGCTAATAAGTCTTCTTTTTTGTGATCTTTCTGATAGGCAAGCTGGTAGCTTTGGTACAAGGCTTGATCATGTTCCAAGCTCATGTTTTCATAGTGCTCTTTCAACAATTTGGGAATAAAAGAGTGCTGATCGATTCCAGCTAGATGGGAAAACTCACTGAGGCTGGTTTTGATTTGTTGAAGGGCCTGAAAAAACCGTTGCGTCGTCAGGTCATTTTCCCCTCTTTCAAATCGAGATAGCATGGAGCGCGAAAATTCGCCACCCGTAGCCTCCTCTAAAGAGATGTGGCGACTTTCACGTATTTGCCGAAAAACTGCTCCGATTTCTTTCATGAATTCTCCTCTATCTAACATTGCTCAATGCCCTAGCCAGTGACCCTCTTTTGTCCAAGAGATGGTGGGACCTTGTGTACAACACCAATTGGCCTAGTTACTGTATCTTTTTTCATGATTATAACAAATTTTTGAGGAGACTTCTTGGTTGAGGGGCAGCTTCATGATATACTAGTAGTATCTAGAAGATTTGAGGACAAAAGAATGAACTTATATACACAAGAAATCCGTAAAAATCCTGAAGGACTAGCTTTTGATCAAGAGTTGGATTTGCTTAAGGAATTGCAAAAGCGCAATCCAGAAATTCTTGATTTAAAGAATGTGACAGCGACAGGACGAGTAGCCTATGATACAGGCCTCTATGTCTTGGATTACCAGTTGACCTACACCATCGTTTTGGCATCTAGCCGAAGCATGGAGCCTGTTGAGCTTCAAGAGAACTATCCTGTAACAG
>CABREZ010000034.1 GCA_902470035.1 uncultured Streptococcus sp.
TTCCATCTGAGCAGGCTTTGAAAAAGCCTGCTTTTTATAATGTGATAGTAAGAAGAGGTAAATTAAATCGTCAGACTTTTTACAGATTATCTCTTTTCCGTTGAAATTCTATCTAAAGATAGGGATTTATGATAAAATAAAGTGTTACAACTAAAGGTATGAATAAAGGAAGACTATGCGCAAAGAAATATCCCCTGAATTATTTAATTATAATAAATATCCTGGACCGGAATTTCGTCTGGTTGGCAATCAAGTGCTAGCAGAACAATTGACATTTGAGCTAGTTGAGAACCAAAATGATGCCTTTGATGCGACGGTCTTTGGTCAGCGCTTTTCAGAGGTTTTAACCAAATTTGATTATATTGTCGGTGATTGGAGCAATGAACAGTTGCGTCTACGTGGCTTCTATAAGGACGACCGTCCGGTCACAGATACAGAGAAAATCAGTCGCTTGGAAGATTATTTATTAGAATACTGTAGCTATGGCTGTGCTTATTTTGTCCTAGAAAATGCAGAACCCCGTCGAGCATCCTTTGACAAGAAATCTTCTCCAAAGCAACAGGAAGAGGGCAATCGTTCTGCTAAGCGTGGCGGTTGTCAAAATCGCCGCAATCGCTCCAAAAATCAGCCACGAGAACGTGAACAAGAGCAAAAACAAAAGGCTTCTCAACCAAAGAAAAAGAACCGTCAGCGGTCTAGAAAAAAAGATGCACAGGGTGAGCAAGAACGCCACTTTGTCATCCGTCAAAAGTAAAGAGAGAAAAGAGATAAGATGAAACCTTCAATTTATGGTCTGACTCGACAAGAACTGATCGAGTGGGCAGAAGAACATGGTGAAAAGAAATTCCGAGCAACCCAAATCTGGGAATGGCTTTATCGGAAACGCGTTCAGTCATTTGAAGAAATGACCAACCTATCGAAGGACTTGATCGAAACCTTGAATGACCAGTTCGTGATCAATCCTTTGAAACAACGGATCGTTCAAGAATCAGCAGATGGAACCGTCAAATACCTCTTTGAGTTGCCAGACGGCATGTTGATCGAGACGGTATTGATGCGCCAACATTATGGCTTGTCGGTCTGTGTCACCACTCAGGTAGGGTGCAACATCGGCTGTACCTTCTGTGCATCTGGTTTGATCAAGAAACAACGCGACTTGAACAGTGGGGAAATCGTTGCCCAAATCATGTTAGTTCAAAAATACTTTGACGAACGTGGACAAGATGAACGCGTCAGCCACATCGTTGTGATGGGGATTGGTGAGCCCTTTGATAACTACAAGAATGTCTTGAGCTTTGTTCGTACGGTCAATGATGACAAGGGATTGGCTATCGGTGCCCGCCACATTACCGTTTCAACTTCTGGCTTGGCTCATAAGATTCGTGATTTTGCTAATGAAGGGGTTCAGGTCAACTTGGCAGTATCACTTCATGCTCCAAACAATGACTTGCGTTCCAGCATCATGAAAATCAACCGGGCTTTTCCAATCGAGAAATTGTTTGCGGCGATTGAGTACTATATCGAAACGACCAACCGCCGGGTGACCTTCGAGTACATCATGCTCAATGAAGTCAATGATGGTGTCGAACAAGCCTTGGAATTGGCAGAACTCCTCAAAAAGATCAAGAAGCTATCTTATGTCAACTTGATTCCTTACAACCCAGTTAGTGAGCATGACCAATATAGTCGGAGTCCAAGAGAGCGCGTGATGGCCTTTTATGACACCTTGAAGAAAAACGGAGTCAACTGTGTGGTTCGTCAAGAGCATGGTACTGATATCGATGCCGCTTGTGGTCAATTGCGTTCTAATACCATGAAGAGAGACCGGGAGAAAGCCATTGTTGAAGAAGCTCAACCGTAACAACTGGCTGATAGAACAAGGCCAATTAACCAAAAAAGGAAGACAACTGCTACTAGGTGGCAGTTTCTTCTATTTTGTTCTGCTCTGCCTCATGTGTTTTCTCCCTCAACAGCCTGAACCAGGGATGGAAACACCTGGGATCCAACATTTTGGGCGAGTAGTCGTATTATTGGTCCCCTTTAATTCCCTCATCAATCTAGGTCAAGTGACCAGTCTGGTCCAGCTGATCAAGGTGCTTGTGCAGAATATAGCCAACATCTTTCTCTTATACCCTTTGGTCTTTCAACTGCTTTGGCTCTGGCCTTGGCTAGGTACTCGGAAACGCGTCCTTTGCTTTAGTCTAGGGATGAGTTTGTGGATTGAGCTCAGTCAGATTGTCCTAGACCTTTTATTTGATTTCAATCGGGTGTTTGAGATAGATGATCTGTGGACCAATACCCTGGGAGGCTATCTAGCCTATCTGTGTTTTAACTGGCTGCAAGCTTCTATAAGTAAGGACAACCTATCTTAGTTTGGTACAAAATCCGAACAATTGAATACGATTGCATATTTTGGGTTGACAAATTGTAGGCAGGAAGCTATAATAGCTTCAAGACATCAGAAAAGTAGGGATTTTTCTCACTTCCAGGGAGCTTGTGGTGATTGTGAACAAGCAGTGGTGAATCTTGAAATGGGCTGATGCGTTTATGATGATGAATTTGAAACAATAAAAATTCGGTGAGCACACCTTATCGTGCACCCTGTTGCTAGACAGGTCAGAGATGTAGGAGAAAGACTATTTCCCTACAATGGAGGTGGCACCGCGGTATCGAATCGTCCTCACACAGATTTTTCTGTGTGAGTTTTTTTGTATCTCAAAAGGACCCTGTGAGACTGCAGCTCAAAGGACCAGCGAGAGAGAAAAAAGATCATAAACAGGATTGAAGATATAGAAAAGAGGACACAATCATGACAGAAACAAAAGGCTATTTCGGACAATTTGGTGGATCTTTCGTACCAGACCCTATTCAAAACTTGCTAGATCAATTAGAGGCAACCTTTGAACAGTATAAAAATGACCCAGAATTTATCGCAGAATACAAACATTATCTCAAAGATTATTCTGGCCGGGGAACACCGCTCTACTTTGCGGAAAGTTTGACAGATCATTTAGGTGGGGCGAAAATTTATTTGAAGCGCGAAGACTTGAACCACCTAGGTTCTCATAAATTGAATAACGTCTTGGGGCAAATTCTCTTGGCTAAACGCATGGGCAAAACACGCGTGATTGCTGAAACAGGAGCTGGTCAACATGGTGTGGCTACAGCAGCTGCGGCAGCTAAGTTTGGTATGGCCTGTGATGTCTACATGGGGGCAGAAGACGTGGAGCGTCAACGTCTCAATGTCTTCCGCATGGAAATGATGGGGGCAACCGTTCATGCGGTTGAAACAGGAACCAAGACCTTGAAAGACGCCGTTGATGCTGCTTTTGGAGCATGGATGGCAGACCTCGATGCTTTTTATGTTTTGGGTTCTGCTGTTGGACCTCACCCTTACCCAACCATTGTACATGAATTTCAAAAAGTGATCAGTGAAGAGTCTAAACGTCAAATCTTGGAAAAAGAAGGCCGTTTGCCAGACTATGTGATTGCCTGTGTCGGTGGTGGATCCAATGCTATCGGTGCCTTCTCCCAATATGTAGGCGATGAGGAAGTCAAATTGGTCGGTGTTGAAGCAGCTGGTCATGGCTTGGACACAGACCAGCACGCAGCGACCATGACCAAGGGGACTGTAGGAGTTGTCGATGGGATGAAGACTTACGCTGTCTTTGGCGAAGATGGAAAAGTAGCGCCAGTTTACTCGATTTCTGCTGGTTTGGACTACCCAGGGGTTGGTCCAGAGCATGCCTTCTTTAAAGATTCTGGTCGTGTTGAATATGTAGCAGCGACAGATGATGAAGCGGTTCAAGCTCTTCTTCTCCTCAGTAAGACAGAAGGGATCCTCCCAGCTATTGAAAGCTCCCACGCGATTGCAGAAGCGGTCAAACGTGCTCCACAATTGGATAAAGACAAGATCATCATCATCAACGTTTCTGGACGTGGGGATAAGGACGTGGCTGCTATTGCAGATTATCTAGAAGCGAAAGCTACAAATTAAGGAATCTTATCTGCTAAAAATTGTAAAAATCACTAAAGCATGATAACTCAGAAAAAGACAGGGAACGAAAGGAATCCGGTCTTTTTCTTTTTTAAAGAGAAAGGCAAGGAGACCAATGAGGGAAGCCCCTTGCATGACTAGGAGGACTTGGGTAGCTGATAGTGTCAAAGAAAAAGTAGCCAGCAAGAGAAAATCCCCTGCTCCAATGCCGATGGAGTAAACAGCTGACAGGACTCCTAAGAAGAGAAAGACTCCCATCAAGAGGGTAGGACTAGTGAAAAACAGGCAAAGAGCGTGGAGCACTAGCCAGAGGAGGAGCGGGTACTCCATGGATCGCAAATCATAGATGGCCAAAACGCAACTGCCAAGAAGAACCAGGAGATGAGGAATGGGAAGATGACCCTGGTAGCACAGCAAAAAAAGGAGACCGCTCCAAGCTTCAAAAAGAGTATACCAGTAAGGAAGGGAACTCTGGCAGTAGCGGCAACGGAATCGAAAAAGAACTTGCGAAAGAATAGGAATCAAGTCAAGAACTCCCAAGGTCTGTTGACATTGGTCGCAATGGCTTCTTGGACGAATGATGGAGCTTTCTGGAAAACGGTCGATGACGAGACCTAAAAAGGAGGCCATACAGGCGCCGACTGTAAATAAATAGAAGTTGATCATACTTATAATATTCGTAAAAAAGATGACTAATGAGGATTAGAAATGAAACAATTTTCTAACTTTTCTTATTTGAGCATTTTCTCTTGCATTTCTTAATTAGAAGGATTATAATATAACTAAATTAGAATAATTCTAAAAAAGGAGAAATCATTTATGACAACAATCAAAAAAGAAGCAGCAAAAGACGTAGCAACATTTGCAACTATTAGCGAAGTAAGCAAGAGCTTAACCGATACAAAAGCGGTTTTGAATCAAGTGGTGGCAGACCTTTATGTCGCTCATATTGCCTTGCACCAAGTACACTGGTATATGCGTGGTCGTGGCTTCCTCGTATGGCATCCAAAAATGGATGAGTACATGGAAAGCTTGGATGCGACTCTTGATGAAGTGAGTGAACGCTTGATCACCTTGGGTGGTGCCCCATATGCTAGCATGGTTGAGTTCTTGGAACATAGCAACATCCAAGAAGAAAAAGGTTCATTCGAACGCTCTATGGAAGAAAATTTGGGACGTGTCCTTTCTATCTTCCGCTACTTGGTAAGTCTTTATCAAAAAGCCTTGGATATCACAGATGCTGAAGGAGATGACGTGACCAACGATATCTTTGTTGGTGCAAAAGCTGAATTGGAAAAACATATCTGGATGATTGCCGCTGAATTGGGCCAAGCACCAGGTTTGTAATCTGAAAATAAACAAACGAGCCTTCCTTGCTTGGGAGGCTTATTTTTGTTTGGATGAGATTTTTTCTGTAAATAAAATAGGGGCTATCTTGAAAATACTTGAAAGATTTGATAGAATAAGCACATGAAAACCCTGTACGATGTTCAACAATTTCTGAAAAAATTTGGAATCATCATTTATGTCGGAAAACGGCTTTACGACATTGAATTGATGAAGATTGAATTGAAAAGGATCTATGACGCTGGGCTGATGAAAAAATTAGATTATCTAGAAGCAGAAGCTGTCTTACGTAGAGAACATGCACAGGAATTACGTTATTTAGAAGAGGAAAAAGAAAAGTGAATGTAACAAGTGTTTTAGTATGGTTGATTGTTTTAGGGATGTTTGGCTGGATGGGCTACAATTACTTCCGTATCCGTCGGGCTGCAAAAATTGTGGACAATGTAGAGTTTGAAGAATTGATCCGCAAAGGCCAATTAGTGGACCTGCGTGATCCGAATGAATTCCACGCTAAGCATATTTTAGGAGCTCGGAATATTCCATCTAACCAATTAAAAGTGAGTTTGGCTGCCCTTCGCAAAGATAAGCCAGTCTTGCTCTATGAGAACAGTCGTGGGTCCCGTGTGACCAATGCGGCCCTCTTCTTGAAAAAGCAGGGCTATAAAGATATCTATATCTTGTCCTATGGTTTGGATTCTTGGGATGGGAAAGTCAAGACGAACTAAGATCAAAACTCCAGAAGTATAAGCTTCTGGAGTTTTTTAGCGGGTTTCTTCTAGAAAAGAGCGAATCGCATCACATTCACATGATGTGAGAGGACGATACTGGCCTTCTTTCAGTCCATCTTCTAAGGTGAAAGGTCCAAAGCGAACGCGTTTTAAGGCAGTGACTTTGACCCCAATGGCTAAAAACATCTTTTTCACCTGATGAAATTTCCCTTCAGATAGGGTTACCAGGGCCTGGCTTTCGGTAAGGCTGGAGCTAAGGATTTCGAGTTTAGCGGGCTTGCATTTCCTCCCGTCTAAGAAGGTGATTCCTTCTTGAAATTCCTCTATATGAGCGGGTTCGAGAGGGCCGTTGACTGTTGCCGCGTATTCTTTTTCAATATGGTATTGGGGATGAAGAAGTTGGAAGCCTAGAGGACCATTGTCAGTGAGTAGGAGGAGGCCAGTTGTATCCCGATCCAGTCGACCGATAGGATAGATCTTTGGGGTCCGGTCTTCTGTTCGGAGGAGGTCCAACACTGTAGAATGTTGGGCATCCTTGGTAGCCGTTACTAGCCCTTGGGGCTTGTGGAGAAGAAAATAATGATGGGAACAGTCGGTAAGGACCTGATCCTTCCAGCGAACTTCTTGGAGACCTGTATCGACATTTTGGGATAATTTTGTTGCAGCAAGTCCGTCGACTAGAGCCTGCTTTTTGGCTAGGCTCTGTTTGATTTCCTTGCGGGGAATTTGGTAGTGGGCCAGTAATTGATCTAATCTCATAAAAGACAGGATAGCATGAAATGGAGAGAATCACAAGTATTCGGAAAAAGGATGAAGAAAAGGGATAAAGAGGTGAAAGATTTTCATGAATAGAGTGGTTAGGAGTGGGAATGGGAAAGAAGATTTTCGAAAGAAAGCATGAAAACATTTACACTTGTCTGAGTTATGCCATTTGCTTAAAATTGTGGTATAATCGTTCAGTTAGAAAATAAATTTTTGAATACAATAGAGGAAATCATGACAAAATTAAGAGAAGATATCCGTAATATCGCGATTATCGCCCACGTCGACCACGGGAAAACAACCCTTGTTGACGAATTGTTGAAACAATCTGAAACTCTTGACGCACGTACAGAGTTGGCAGAGCGTGCAATGGACTCAAACGATATTGAGAAAGAGCGTGGAATCACCATCCTTGCGAAAAATACAGCAGTTGCCTACAACGGAACTCGTATCAACATCATGGACACACCAGGACACGCGGACTTCGGTGGAGAAGTTGAGCGGATCATGAAAATGGTTGATGGTGTTGTTTTGGTCGTAGATGCTTACGAAGGAACTATGCCACAGACTCGTTTCGTATTGAAAAAAGCCTTGGAACAAGACCTTGTGCCGATCGTTGTAGTTAACAAAATCGATAAGCCATCTGCTCGTCCAGCAGAAGTAGTAGATGAAGTCTTGGAACTTTTCATCGAGCTTGGTGCGGATGATGACCAGCTTGACTTCCCAGTTGTTTATGCGTCAGCGATCAACGGAACATCTTCATTGTCAGATGATCCAGCAGACCAAGAAAAGACTATGGCGCCAATCTTTGATACCATTATCGACCACATTCCAGCTCCGGTTGATAACTCAGATGAGCCCCTTCAATTCCAAGTGTCTCTTCTTGACTACAACGACTTCGTAGGTCGTATCGGTATCGGTCGTGTCTTCCGTGGTAGTGTGAAAGTTGGGGACCAAGTTACCCTTTCTAAACTAGATGGTACAACGAAGAA
The DNA here is from genome assembly GCA_902470035.1 of uncultured Streptococcus sp. GTDB lineage: Bacteria > Bacillota > Bacilli > Lactobacillales > Streptococcaceae > Streptococcus. The sequence goes on from CABREZ010000034.1 coordinate 7,827, forward strand.
CTTCCGTGTTACAAAACTCTTCGGTTTCTTTGGTTTGGAACGTCGTGAAATCCAAGAAGCCAAAGCTGGTGACTTGATTGCCGTATCAGGTATGGAAGACATCTTCGTTGGGGAAACAATCACTCCAACAGATGCAGTTGAAGCTCTTCCAGTTCTTCACATCGATGAGCCAACACTTCAAATGACCTTCTTGGTGAACAACTCACCATTTGCTGGTCGCGAAGGAAAATGGGTCACTTCTCGTAAAGTGGAAGAACGTTTGCAAGCAGAATTGCAAACAGACGTTTCCCTACGAGTTGACCCAACAGACTCACCAGATAAATGGACTGTTTCAGGTCGTGGAGAATTGCACTTGTCAATCCTCATCGAAACCATGCGTCGTGAAGGTTATGAACTTCAAGTATCTCGTCCAGAAGTTATCGTCAAAGAAATCGACGGTGTTAAATGTGAGCCATTTGAACGTGTTCAAATCGACACTCCAGAAGAATACCAAGGTTCTGTTATCCAAAGCCTTTCTGAACGTAAGGGTGAAATGTTGGATATGATTTCAACTGGTAATGGTCAAACTCGTTTGGTCTTCCTAGTTCCAGCGCGTGGTTTAATTGGATACTCAACTGAGTTTTTGTCAATGACTCGTGGTTACGGGATCATGAACCATACCTTTGACCAATACTTGCCATTGATTCCAGGGGAAATTGGTGGACGTCACCGTGGTGCCCTTGTTTCTATCGATGCTGGTAAGGCTACAACATACTCAATTATGTCTATCGAAGAACGTGGTACGATCTTTGTCAACCCAGGTACTGAGGTTTATGAAGGTATGATCATCGGTGAAAACTCTCGTGAAAATGACTTGACTGTTAACATCACGAAAGCAAAACAAATGACTAACGTTCGTTCCGCTACTAAGGACCAAACAGCGGTTATCAAGACTCCTCGTATCTTGACGCTTGAAGAATCACTTGAGTTCTTGAACGACGATGAGTACATGGAAGTAACGCCTGAATCTATCCGTTTGCGTAAACAAATCCTCAACAAGGCAGAACGCGAAAAAGCAAACAAAAAGAAAAAATCAGCTGCAGCTGAATAAGAAATAAGAAAGGAGTGACAAAATGGTTTATTTAATTATAGGTATTTTGATCCTCCTTTTTTACCTTTTTGCAGCTCCAAAGAGCATTAGAGGAACTCTGAATGTAGTAACCTTGGTCGTATTATTGGTCTCTTTGGTCATCCTGCTTTGCTTAGCGATTTTCCAAATTTTCCAATTGCCATCAGAATTTTTTGTTGGCGCCTTCCTTGCTTTTGTGGGCTACCTAGCCCTTGTTGATATTTCGCGGTTGCCAACCAAGTCTTCTAAACGCTTGGATAAATCAGATTAAACAGGAGAGCGTATCTCCAAAAATAGAGTTGTTGTGATATAAAATCATGGCGACTCTTTTTTTATGAAAGATGCTGAAGCGGTCATTTTTATACGTGTTGCTTCTTTTGCTGTCTTAAGGCTTTTTAAATTGTCTAAAAAAAGGTAAAATAGAAGGTGAACAAAATGGAGAGAAAAAAGCTATGAACGTCATTGAAACATTTAAAAATAAAAAAGTCCTTGTTTTAGGATTGGCTAAGTCTGGAGAATCTGCAGCTCGACTACTTGATCATCTAGGAGCTATCGTAACAGTGAATGATGGCAAAGCATTTGAAGAAAATCCTGCAGCTCAAAGCTTGCTGGAAGAAGGGATCAAAGTCGTAACAGGAGGACATCCTCTGGAACTCTTGGATGAAGACTTTGCGGTGATGGTGAAGAACCCTGGAATTCCTTACACGAATCCTATGGTTGAACGGGCTCTTGAAAAAGGCATCCCTGTTTTGACGGAAGTTGAATTGGCCTACCTCATTTCAGAAGCGCCCATCATCGGAATCACTGGTTCTAACGGAAAAACAACCACCACTACAATGATTGGAGAAGTATTAACTGCCGCTGGACAAAACGGTCTCTTGTCTGGGAATATTGGTTTTCCAGCTAGTCAAGTCGCTCAAACGGCGACAGCTAAAGACACATTGGTAATGGAATTATCTTCTTTCCAATTGATGGGGATTGAAGCCTTCCATCCAGAAATCGCAGTCATTACCAATCTCATGCCGACCCACTTGGATTACCATGGATCTTTCGAAGGCTATGTAGCTGCAAAATGGGCGATTCAAAAGAATATGACGGCCAAAGATTTTGTGGTACTAAACTTTAATCAGGATCTAGCCAAAGACTTGTCTCAGCAAACAGAGGCTACTGTGGTACCATTTTCAACCCAAGAAAAGGTAGACGGAGCTTATTTAGAGGATGGTGCCCTTTACTTCCGAGGTGAAGCCGTTATGCGAGCAGATCAAATCGGAGTACCAGGTAGCCACAATGTAGAAAATGCTTTAGCTACCATTGCAGTGGCCAAACTTCGTGGCATTGACAATCAAACGATCCAAGAAACCTTATCAGCCTTTGGAGGGGTGAAGCACCGCTTGCAGTATGTGGCTGAGATTGAAGGAGTAAAATTCTACAATGATAGTAAGTCTACCAATATCTTAGCAACCCAAAAAGCCTTGTCTGGATTTGATAACGCTCATGTCATCTTAATCGCTGGTGGCTTGGACCGAGGCAATGAATTTGATGAATTGGTACCAGATATTATCGGTCTTAAAAAGATGGTCATTCTTGGAGAGTCTTCTGAACGGGTGAAACGAGCAGCGGATCAAGCGGGTGTGTCCTATCTAGATGCGACGGATGTGGCAGACGCAACGCGCAAAGCCTTTGAATTAGCAGAGCCAGGCGATATCGTCCTGCTCAGTCCAGCCAATGCCAGCTGGGATATGTACGCGAATTTTGAAGTGCGGGGCAATGAGTTCCTTAAAACAGTAGAAGAGTTGAAAAATTAATATGAAAAAAATAATATTTACAGGGGGAGGTACAGTTGGGCATGTGACCTTGAACCTTCTCCTTATCCCTCGCTTCATCGAGGACGGCTGGGAAGTTCATTATATTGGGGACAAGAAAGGAATCGAACACCAGGAAATTCTGAAATCTGGTCTAGATATCCATTTCCACTCGATTGCGACAGGTAAGCTGCGCCGTTATTTCTCTTGGCAAAACATGTTGGATATCTTCAAGGTCTTCTGGGGGATCCTCCAATCGATTTGGATCATGCTTCGTGTACGGCCACAGGTTTTGTTTTCTAAAGGAGGCTTCGTTTCAGTTCCTCCGGTAGTGGCTGCGCGACTTTGTTTTGTTCCTGTATTGGTCCATGAATCCGACCGTTCCATGGGCTTGGCAAATAAAATTGCTTATAAGTTTGCAACGAAAATGTTCACAACCTTTGAGCAAGCGAAAGGCCTAGTGAAAGCCCAACATGTAGGAGCTGTCACCAAGGTCAATAAGGAACAAGTTCCAATCCCAGTTGAATTGGAAGCCGTTTTTGCTCAATTTGATTCACAGTTGCCAACCCTCCTCTTTGTGGGTGGCTCTGCTGGTGCACGAGTGTTCAATGAGTTTGTCACAAATCATCGAGAAGCCTTGCTGGCAAGGTACAATGTCATTAATTTGACAGGGGACTCCTCCTTGAATGAGCAAGCTCCTCATCTTTATCGGGTAGATTACGTGACGGATCACTATCTTCCTTTGCTTCACCAGGCGGACTTAGTAGTGACTCGTGGAGGTGCCAATACGATTTTTGAACTCTTGGCTATGAATAAGCTCCATATCATCGTTCCTCTAGGAAAAGAAGCTAGTCGGGGAGATCAGATTGAAAATGCTCAATACTTTGTGGAAAAAGGCTATGCAGAAACCATCGCCGAGCCAGAATTGAGTATGGATCGGTTGCAAGAAACGATGGATAAAATGTTCCAAGGGGCAGAAAGCTATCATCAAGCGATGAAGGCTTCGAATGAATTGCTTTCCTTGGATGAATTTTACAGTCTAGTCCATCAAGAAATTAATAAAAGGAAAAAATGACGGATAAGAAGAACCAAAAAACTCCTAAGGAAGTCACGAAGCTCTCTGAATGGCAGAGACGAAACCAGGAGTATCAAAAGAAAAAACAATTAGAAGAGCAAGAAGAAAAAGAAAAGAAGGCACAAGAAGAGAAGGAAAGACAGGAACTTCTGAATCAAAAAACTCCCTCTGAAGATCTAAATGCAGAAGAGCAAGATAACGAGACTGCAGAAGAAGAAAAAGAGAAGGAGGCTGATCTAGCTGAGGAGGAAGTGCAAGAAATACTTCCTGAAGAAACAGATGAAGAGGATGAAGAAGAAAAAATCATCTACCTAACAGAACCTTCAGAAGCTATGTTCGAAGAAGAGGAACTGGTGAAGAAGGCTAAAAAGGAAGGTCAAATTGCGAGACGTCATATCTATCGAGCTATTCCTGTTTTGGTGATCAGTACCTTGATTGCAGTCTTTTCTGCCTATCTTTTAACCCCCTTAGCTAAGCAAAAAATCATCGAATTCTCAGGGAATAAAAATGCGGATCAGGCTTTGTTGTTTGAAAAGAGTCAGATCCAAGATCGGGATTATACCCTGACAACTTTTTTGAATCGGGATCGCTATCTTGCCAATATGAAGGCGGCGAGTCCGTGGGTCAAGGATATTTCAATGGCCTATGCCTTCCCTACAACTTTTAAGGTTCAGGTTGAGGAATACCAGGTCTTTGGTTACTATGTGACGGAGGAAGACCACTATCCCATTTTAGAGAATGGAGAAGTCGTGGAGACACCGGTTGCTAAGGATCAGCTTCCCAAGTCTTACCTAACCGTTCGTTTTTCTGATCGTGAATTGGTCCGACAATTTGTCAAACAGCTGGAGAAAATACCGTCTTCTGTTCGTGATCAAATTGAGGCAGTGGACTTGACTCCGAGCAAGGTGACTAAGGACTTGGTGACGCTAACCATGAAGGATGGAACCAAGGTTCTAGTGCCGGTTTCTCAAATCAAGCGTAAATTGCCTTATTATAGTCAAATTCGCAAGCTGATTGAAGAAGACAGTGTCATCGACATGGAAGCGGGGATATATAGCTATAATGCGGAAACAATGGCTACTTTAGCTCAGGAGAAGAAAGAAAAAGAAGAAGGGGAAGGGAACAAAACAGAGGAAGCTGACGCCAACTCGACAGATTCTGAAGAAAGTGCAGTCGTAACCGAGCAACACGAAGAAGTTCCCGCTGAGTAAACCCTCATAAATTATCTGAAATAAATAAAGAAAATATGCCCACTATGGGCATTTTTGTGTTATAATGAAATTTGGATAGTTCTAACTAAAATGGAGCTATTAATTGACGTATAGGAAAACAAAAGAGAGAGGACTGGTGTAATGGCTAGAGACGGCTTTTTTA
>CABREZ010000035.1 GCA_902470035.1 uncultured Streptococcus sp.
AGCCTCCAATAAAATATATTTTATAGATAGACAGTAGGCAATACAGTCTAACTTTCCTTACTATTCTATCTAATTTTAGATGAAATTGCAAGCCTTTTACCTATATTTTCTTAATTATTCCTTTTCTAATCTTTTATTATTCCATCTGACAGAAAGATCTTGATAAAGCTTTGAAAAATCTCCCATTAAATCCCCTATTTCTTCTGCTTCTAAGTAGAAAAAAATCGGAACTCTCGTTCCGATTTTTTAGCCTGAATTACGCAATCCTGTCGCGACACCATTGATCGTGATATGAATCAACTTGTCCTGATCTGCAGGCAATTCACCACGTCTTTGGCGTTTAATTAATTCTAATTGGATATAGTTCAAAACATTAAAGTATGGCATACGATAATCTAAACTATCTTTTAGATAAGGGTTCTCAGCCAAGAGTTCATCATGACCCTCAATTTGTAAAATAACATCTTTAGTCAATTGCCATTCATCCAGGATAATATTGAAGATGTCACGAACCTCCTCTTCTTCACATAGCTTGGCGTATTCAAAAGCAATGTTCATATTGGCTTTTGAAAGCACCATGTCTACGTTTGAAAGAAGAGACTTGAAGAATGGCCATTTTTGGTACATATAACGCAAGGTTTCAATGTTTTCAGGGTCTGCATCAATAAATTCTTTAAAACTAGAACCAACACCGTACCAACCAGGGAACATCACCCGACTTTGTGACCATGAGAAGACCCACGGAATAGCACGCAAGCCACCGATTTCTTTGATGGTCTTACGGGCTGCTGGACGGGAACCAATATTGAAACTAGAAATAGCCTTAATCGGACTGGATTCGAAGAAGTAATCATAGAAATGCTCATTACCAAACACCAGTTCACGATAAATATCGTAGCTACGATTGACAATCTGGTCCATTATCTCATTGTACTGATCAGACATGCTCTTTTCACTCTTCTGCTTAGCAATCATCCGGTTAATCGTTGCAGAGACCAACATTTCCAAGTTGTAATAAGCTGCATCCTTGTTCCCATATTTGTTGCCAATAACCTCACCTTGCTCCGTCAAACGAATGCGGTCATTAATGGATCTCAATGGTTGTGAGGTGATGGCCTCATAGGTTGGACCACCCCCACGACCAACCGTTCCACCACGGCCATGGAAGAAGGTGATCTTGACACCAAATTCGTCGCCAATCGCGGTTAATTGTTGTTGAGCCTTATAAAGAGTCCAACAAGAAGATAGATAACCACCGTCTTTATTACTATCTGAATAACCAAGCATAATTTCTTGGTAGTTATTCTTAGAAGCAATCCAGCGTTTGACAATTGGAAGTGAAAGATACTTTCTCATTGTATCTTCAGATTGGTCCAAGTCTTCAATCGTCTCAAAGAGGGGAACAATTTGCACACGTGCACCATCTTTATCGATCAGTCCTACTTCTTTCAACATGATGGCCAATTCAAGCATATCAGATACACTGGTTGCATGAGAAATAATGGTTTGACGAATAACGTCTTCACCAAGTCGATCCTTTAATTCACGCGCTGTTTGGAAAATAGCTAATTCTTTTTCAAGCAATTCTGATTTTTCTGCATGGGTAGCAGATAAAATCCGAGGATCTTCTAACAACTCTTGTAAAAGCAAGTCACACTTTTCGTCTTCTGACAAATCACTGTAATGGTCATTGATTCCAGCTTCTTTGAGAAGTTCCGCAACACAGGCTTCATGGACACTCGAATCTTGACGCATGTCAATCGAAGCCAAGAAGAATCCAAAGACTTCTACTGCTTCTAATAACTCAGCAAACTCTCCTGAGATTAAAGCCTCTGCCTTATTTTCAATCAATGACTCTTGAATAAGGGTCAAATCCTGTTTAAATTCTTCAACTGTTTCGTAATAAGGAGGACGATCTTCTGCCAACTCTTGGATAGCTCCACTGATACGGGTACCGATATAATCGGAAACCACTCCTTGTTGATGATTGTGAGCACCGAGAAGACGCTCAACCGGATGACGGTCATCTACTGTTGAGCCAACGACAGACCATTCCTTGATATTCAATAAGGTTTGGACCAACTTGGATTGAATATAATGGAAGGCCCGACGGTAGGGCTCCTTCTCTCTAAAGACAGATGTATCACTGGAACGGGCCGCCATCTCTTCAACCGCTTGACTGGTTTTTGAAAGATTGGTAGAGAGGGAGAAGTTCCGATAAAGACTAGAGATTTTCTGAATATAATAGTTCAGAATGACTTCACTTTGAATCGTAGCTGATCGCTTCAAGGTCTCTGCGGTTACAAAAGGATTCCCATCCCGGTCTCCACCGATCCACATTCCCATCGTAATCGGTTTGGGTTGTTGTAACTCAATTCCTTGCTCCTTAGCAAGACGTTTGTATTCCAACATTAAGTTGGGAACAGCCTGAAGGAAGGAGCTATTATAGTATTCCATGACGTTGGTAATTTCATTGGTTACTTTGAGTTTCTTTTCACGGATCATATCGGTTTGCATCATAATTTCAATATTACGACGCAAATTATTGTACCATTTGGTCTCGTTCATCAAGCCAGCTTTTACATCCCGGTGTTGGCGCAAAAGACTGTGAATGTGAGTGGTTAAATCCAACATAGTTTTCCGTTGTACTTGGGTCGGATGAGCGGTTAATACCGGTACCACATTGAGGTGTTCCAAGATTTCCTGAGCATTCTCAGTCTCAGCCACCTGGCGAATGGTGGACGACAGTTTTCCAAGATAGTCTTGTCCCACATTATTTTGATGATTGATTTCAAAAGCCAAATCGACGTCTTCAGAGATATTAATCAACAAAGGGAGAATGGCAAAGTAGCGAGAAATCACAATCATCTCTTCATTTGATAACTCTTTAACAATTTGATCTAATTTTAAATAGTCTTTTGAAACTGATAGTTTTTTCAATTCAAGAATCTTATCAAAGGTTTCTGGACTCACCAAATTTTTAGCAATATCTTCTAAAATAGTAGTTAAAATCTCTGCCTCTTCTTTGATAATTTCTTTGTTGGTATAGCTCTCTAGTTTTTGTAAAGTCATGATAACTCCTTTCTTTACTCACTCCGGTTTAGTAATAGCTCTGAATTTTCTGAGGCTTCTCGTAAGAAGGAACCTCTTGGGTAGCTAGGGCGCGCTTTTCACTTGCATCAATATTTAAGACAAGGGCAATCGCAATGGATAAGACCCACAAACTATTTCCTCCTTGTGAAAGGAAGGGGAAGGTCACCCCTGTCGAAGGAATCAACCCAGAAATCCCACCAATGTTGATGAAGGTTTGGGTCAGGAGCATCCCTCCTATACCGATGGCCATCATTGAATTAAATGGATCTCTTGCCCGAATCCCTACAAGAATAATGCGCAAAATTAAGAAGAACAACAGGGCTAGGATGAGACTAGCTCCCACAAAACCAAGTTCTTCAATGACGATCGAAAAGACAAAGTCTGTATGTGCTTCTGGCAAATACCCTTGCTTTTCAATCGAATTTCCAAGTCCCAAGCCAAACCATCCCCCATTACTCATGGCGTAATAGGAATTGGCTAGTTGGTGTCCCGAATCTGATAAATCATTGAAGGGGTTGTAAAAAGCACTGAATCGTTTTGCTACATATCCAAACACGGGGATTTTTGAGAAGCGCTCTACACCGATTAGCTGAATAGAATAAAGAAGAACAGTTGAACCTCCTACTAGGATAGCTAATAGGCTTGAGAACCAGCGGTAAGCTATCCCACTTGCACTAATCATGATTAAAGTTGTCAGTGCGAGAATGGTCGCATTTCCTAAGTCTGGCATGATGACCACGATTGCAATCAGGAAGAGCACCATCCAACGCCAATCCGACAAATCTCGAGGAAGCCATTGATTGTGGGTTAATGCTTGGTAATCATATCGCTGAATTTCTTCTTGCTTTTTAGAGAAGACCAAGGCCAAGTACCAGACGATGATAATTTTCAAATACTCAGCTGGCTGAATCGAGAAACCTCCAAAACTTAACCATCCATGCGCACCATTCACCGTATCGGTGATGAAACGCGATAACAAGAGAAGGATCGTCTCGGCTATAATGAAAATTCCAATGAAGCCCTTTTTCTTAAGGACATTTAATTTAACCTTATAGGTAATCAGAATAGTGATCAAACTTAGAACAAAAAAGATCCCCTGGCTTCTGATCATTCCGAAAGGACTAAGCCCTTTTTGGATGGCTAAGGCACTCGTTGTCGAGTAGACTACTATCAATCCCAATACTGACAAAAGGAGGTAAGGGATCAGGATCGAATAGTTTAAAAAATGACGTTTTTCTAATTTCATGTAACACCCATACTTCTAATTTTCAAATTTCATTATATCACCTTTCAATAGTAAAAAAAAGGAAAGACCAGATAAGATTCGGTTTTCACTTTCAAAAGATGATAAAACAAACCAGTCTAACTCTTATTTCTACTCCAACTATTGTGAGGAAGCAAAGAAAACCGATCCTCTGATTCACTATCATATCATCTTGTTTTTCCTGTTTTCGGGCCCTTTGTTTTGCCTTTTTCCGTCTTTTACGGTAAAATGATTCTGTATGAGAAAAAGGATTAAACCAATTGTCCTCTTTGTCTTTTTCGCAAGTATCTTTTCCTTTTTGGTAATTTCTAAAACAGTAGCAGATATCCAAAGGAATCAACTTGCTAGAAACAAGACCCTACAAGAGGCAAAGAAAACCAATCAATCAAAAATCCCGTCTTCCTCTTCTTCTGACTCAGTTGAAGAATTAGATCCAGAATTTTTGAATCGACCCATTATCGATATCTCTGGTTGGCAATTGCCAAGCGAGATTGATTATGATCTCTTAGCACAGAATGTTTCTGGAGTCATTGTTCGAGTTCATAGTGGTGCTCAAGCTAAAAAAGAAAATGCTGCGACTTATTTAAATGGAATAGACAAATCATACGAAACTCATATTAAAGAGTTTCAAAAACGAGATATTCCAGTTGCGGTATATGCTTACGTAGCTGCCAAGGACAAAAAAGAAATGGAAAAAGAAGCAGAAGAGTTCTATCAGGCATCAAAAAAATACAAACCAACCTATTATTGGCTGGATGTAGAAGAAAAAACGATGGGTGATATGAACGCTGGAGTGGAGGCCTTCCGTGCCAAGCTAGAATCATTGGGAGCCAAAAATATCGGAATCTATATCGGGACCTATTTCATGGAAGAACATAGTATCTCCACTGATAAATTTACCGCCCTCTGGATTCCAACTTATGGTTATGATGATGGCTACTACAATGCTGCTCCATCTACTGATGATGAGTATGACCTTCATCAGTACACCTCTCAAGGACAATTGAATGGCTTCACCCACTACTTGGACTTGAACCAGATTGCACCCACACAAGATCAAGAAAAAATCTACCGAAAACTATTTACTGTAGAAAAGAATTAAAAGAGGCAACTGCCTCTTTTTCTCTTGAATGGAAACTCAAAGAGTATGATATAATGTTAGGAAATTAAGAGAAAGAGAATGATAAGATGGCAAAAAAGCAAAAAGTAAAAAAAACATTGGTTGAACAAATTTTGCAAAAAGCAAAAATCGACCATACAGGATTACAAATCAATGCCCTTGAGGGAATCATTCCAGAAGGGATTACGACTGAGAAAATCTATAAGACACTAGCCCTAACAGGTGATAAAACTGGTCCTGTCATCGGAATTGTTCCCATCTCTGCCCATTTGTCAGAGAAAAAATTGGCCAAACTATCTGGCAATAAAAAAGTTAGTATGATTCCGCAAAAAGATTTAGAAAAGACGACGGGCTATGTCCACGGTGCTAATAATCCTGTTGGGATTCGACAAAAACACAACTATCCTATTTTTATTGATCAATCCGCCCTGGACCTAGATCAGATGATTGTCTCTGCAGGTGAAGTTGGTCACAGTATTCAAATCAAGGCGCAAGATTTAGCTGATTTTGTCAAGGCTAGCTTCGAAGACTTAGTCGAGTAAAGGATCAAACACATATGAAACTATATTTTGTCCGTCACGGACGTACTGAGTGGAATGAGGAGGGCCGTATCCAAGGGGCAAATGGCGACTCTCCGCTTTTAGAATCTTCCATCCAGCAGTTGGAAGCCTTGGGCCAGCATCTATCTCAAACATACTTTGACGCAGCTTATTCAAGCGACTTGCCAAGAGCCGTCCATACTGCTCAAATCCTCCTCAAACAAAATCAGCATCCCATCACCCTCCAAGAGACTCCTGCTCTACGGGAATGGTGGCTTGGTAGGTTAGAAGGTAGAAAAATTGTGGAGTTGAAGGCTCTCTATCCGGAGGAGATGAAGGCCTTTCGTCATAATTTAGCTGAGTTTCACCACGATATTTTCGGAGCAGAATCCGTTGAAGAAACCACCCAACGGACCGGAAATTTTATCAAAAGTTTAAAAGACAAGTCTGGCGAGGCCGTTCTTATCGTTGGACATGGGGCTAATTTAACAGCTTCTATTCGGACTCTTCTTGGCTATAAACCAGAGGAACTCCGTAAAAACGGGGGCTTAGACAATGCCAGTGTGACCATTTTGACAACAGATGATTTTGAGCACTATCACTTAGAGACTTGGAATGATACCTCTTATTTGGAAGACTAAAAAACACTGATCGCATGATCAGTGTTTTCTTATAGCTTATTTCATAGTTGGGAAGAGCAATACGTCACGGATAGTAGTCGTATCAGTAAGGAGCATGCAGAGACGGTCGATACCGATTCCCAGTCCTCCTGTTGGTGGCATACCATACTCAAGAGCTTCTACATAATCGTAGTCAATACCTGTTGCTTCGTCGTCTCCCAATTCTTTAGCACGCGCTTGTGCTTCGAAGCGTTCCAATTGATCGATTGGGTCGTTCAATTCTGTAAAGGCATTGGCATATTCCTTGGTCATGATGAAGAGCTCAAAACGATCCGTGAAACGAGGATCCTCGTCATTCTTCTTAGCCAATGGTGATACAGCTACAGGGTGGCCATAGACAAAGGTTGGTTGTGTCAAGGTTTCTTCCACATATTCTTCGAAGAAGGCATTGATGATATGACCCACTTCAGTGTAGTGTTTTTCAACTGGCACATGTTTTTCTTTGGCAAGGGCTACTGCTTCTTCAAAGCTCATGTCTTGCCAGAAGTCAACACCAGCAATTTCCTTGATTGCATCCACCATATGAACACGCTTGAATGGTTCATTGATCTTGATTTCAGTTCCTTGGTAATTAACTGGACCATCCCCATGGATGGCTTTCGCAGCGTGTTGGATAATGCCTTCAGTCAAGTCCATAATATCTTGGTAGTCAGCATAGGCTTGGTAGACTTCGATGGATGTGAATTCGGGGTTGTGAGTAGCATCCATTCCTTCATTACGGAAGATACGTCCAATTTCATAAACGCGCTCCATTCCACCAACGATCAGGCGTTTCAAGTGAAGTTCGGTCGCAATACGAAGGACCATGTCAATGTTTTGGGCATTGTGGTGAGTGATAAACGGACGCGCAGATGCTCCACCAGCCTGGTTGTGAAGGACAGGAGTTTCTACTTCAAGGAAGCCTTGACCATCCAAGTAACGACGGATTTCTGAGATGATTTTTGAACGAGTTACAAAGCGCTCGAAACTTTCACGGTTAGAAATCAAATCCAAGTAACGTTTGCGGTAGATGGTTTCCACATCTGAAAGTCCGTGGAATTTTTCAGGCAAGGGACGAAGAGCTTTAGACAAGTGTGTGATGTGAGTAGCTTTGATTGAAAGCTCACCCATGTCTGTCCTCATCACTTCTCCTTCTACCCCAAGGAAATCTCCAAGGTCTGCCTTTTTGAAAATTTCATAATTTTCTTCACCAACTGCGTCTTTACGAACGTAAATTTGGATTTGACCTTCACGGTCTTGAAGGTGGGCAAAACCAACCTTTCCTTTTCCACGTTTGGTCACAAGACGACCCGCAATAATGGCTGTTTCGTTCAAGTCATGAAGTTGTTCTTTATCTAATTCTGAATATTTTTCTTTCAATTGACCAGAATCTGCAGTACGTTCGAATCGCTTTCCAAATGGGTCGATTCCTTGTTCACGAAGGGCCGCCATTTTCTCACGACGGACAATCTGCTGGTCATTTAATTCTTCCATATGTTCAGTAGTCATTTGGAACCTCCTAAGTTATTCTCCCCTATTTTATCATATTTGACGGGGAAATACACTATTCTTGAGCAGGAAAAATGAAAAAAGGAATGGAAGGAAAGGGTTCCTTCTCCCTTTTCCATCACATTCCATTCATTCATGATCAAATTTCACTTCATTCGAATCAACTAAGTAGGTCATTCATCCTTATTCATAGCGAAGAGCTTCAATCGGATCGAGTTTTGATGCCTTGCTTGCTGGTAAGATACCAAAGACAATTCCGACACAAGCTGAAAAGATGATACTTCCAATAGCCACCGACATGGAGACGACTGGAGGTCCTTCTAGAGCACCTGCAGCTGCTGTGGCAATGAGGGCATTGACACCATATGCCAATCCCAAACCGAGAATTCCTCCCATCATGGTCAAGACCATGGATTCGATGAGGAATTGAATCAAGATTTTTCCACGAGTAGCTCCGAGGGCTTTTCTCAGACCGATTTCACGTGTCCGCTCAGTCACAGAAACCAACATGATATTCATGACCCCAATCCCACCAACGAGAAGGGAGATTCCTGCAATCGCACCGATGACTGTTGTCATAATTCCGAGCATTTGATTGGTCTGCTCCAAGATACTATCCATGTTAAAGATTTGGAACTCTCCTTGGCGAACTCCCGATAACTCGGTTAATTTTTTCGCTGCTTCGATTCCAGTTGGTTTAATCTGTTTGACATCCGGGATATGCACCACAATAGTAGAAATTTCTTCTGTTCCAAATTCTGAAGCGACTTGGGTATTTGCCATCAAGGCACTCCCTCCTGAAGAAACTCCATACAAAGCAGATCCAGCATTTGGATCCTTGAAGATTCCTACCACCCGATAGTTATTGTCTCCGACAGCAACCACTTGGTTGAGGGCACTTTCTGTCCCAAACAAGGTCGAAGCTAAACCTTCATCCAACATGATGACCCGTGAGAAACTCTGATAGTCTGAAGCATTTAGTTTTCTTCCTGAAACCAATTCAAATTTTCTGACAGAGAAATAGGTATCATTGACCCCCATGATATTCACCCCTTCAGATTTTTTCTTCTGAAAGGAGATAGTGGCATTGGCTGTATTACCAACATAGTAGCCATCAATGCCAGGAATCTTGGTCAGTTCCTTGACCCATTCTTCTTGAACGACGGGTGGTGTTTCAAGGATTGGGTTGTCAACATCTTCGCTACTTTCCTCTCCATAGCCAGCTGGCGGTGACATGCCTTGGTCTTCCTCACTTGCAACACCGCCTTCCCCACCACCTTCAGCGCCACCTTCTTCTGAGACAGGTTCTGGGCCAAGATTAAAACCAGTCATGTAGCCACTCTTTCGGGCGGAGTAAGAAATCTGAACATATTGCTGATCCTTGGTAAAGGTCTTCGTCACTCCAGCTTTCATCCCATCTCCGAGAGCCATGATGACAACGACCGAAGCAACCCCGATGATAATCCCTACCATGGTTAAGAACGATCTCATTTTATGTCCCAAAATGGAACTAATGGCGAATTTCCAGTTCTGCATCAGGCCCTCCTTTCATTGCGGCTATCCGAGGATATAACCCCATCGCGAATGACAATCTGCCGTTTGGCATAAGCGGCAATCTCCGTTTCGTGGGTTACCATGATGATGGTTTTCCCTTCTTGATTGAGTGCTGTCAAGAGCTCCATAATTTGATCGCCAGTTTTGGAGTCGAGAGCTCCAGTTGGTTCATCCGCTAAGATAATAGAAGGATGATTGACCAAAGCACGCGCGATGGCCACCCGTTGTTTTTGCCCTCCAGACAATTCCGAAGGAAGGTGGTGCATCCGCGTATCTAGCTCAACTTTCTTTAAAAATTGTTCAGCTAATTCTTTTCTTTTAGAAGGATTCACTCCCGCATAAATCAAGGGAAGCTCGACGTTTTGAAAGGCATTGAGTTTTGATAGGAGAAAGAATTGTTGAAAGACAAAGCCAATTTGCTCATTGCGAACCTGGGCTAATTTCTTCTCACTAAGATTTCCTACTTCTTCCCCCTCTAGCCTGTACTCACCACTGGTCGGACGATCCAGAAGTCCAATGATGTTCATTAGGGTAGATTTCCCAGACCCGGAAGGTCCCATAATAGCTAGAAATTCCCCTTCTTCCACATCTAAATGGATATCCTTTAATACCTGTAAGGTTTGATCGCCATTTTGATAACTTTTATTGATGTTTTTCAGCTCAATCAATTTTGTCATATTTTCCGACCTCTTTCCCATCTTCCAAATCGCCAGAAGGGTTGGTGATGACTTGAGCATCCTTGTTCAAACCAGATAAGATTTCTTGATTTTCTGCATCTGCATTTCCTAAGGTAACATTGACTTTTTTAGCCTTGCCAGCTTCAATCGTCCAAACATAGCTTTGATCGCCGTCTGATAAGACACTTGTCACAGGAACCAAAGGATGGATGGTTGAACTTTTTACTTCAATATTGACAGAGAAACCTTGTTTCAAATCACCAATCTCACTGGTAATATCTACCGTAAACGGATATTTAGCTCCCCCTGTTCCTTGTCCAGAACCTGTGGCATTCGCACCAGCCTGACCAGCATCTGTCGGATAATTGGCAACGTAGCTAATCTTTCCAGTCCATTTTTTCCCAGGATAGACCTTAGAGGTTAAGGTCACTTCCTGACCAACTGAAATATTGGCTAGATTGTACTCAGACAACTCACCTTTTACTTGAAGGTTACCGTTGCTGACGATATGAACAAGGGTTTGGTTGGTTCCGGTTGTTGATTTGGAGACATCTTTATTGACTTCTACAACCGTTCCATCTGTACTACTTTTTACAGTTGTAGCATCCAACAAAGCTTTAGCTTTTTCCATATTGGCTACAGCATCCGCACGGGCATCGCGTAAATCACCCACTTGTGTGTCCAAAGAGCGTTGGGCTTGAGAGGCTGATTTGCTATCTGCTTCCTCATCTCCTGTTGTATCAATGGTCACTCCATTGGTCATGAGATCGTTCAATTGACGATCTGCCTTATTGACCGCACGTACCGCCGCGTCATAGGCAGATTGCGCTTCTGTACTACTATATTGAACAATGGCTTGGCCGGCGGTTACTTGATCCCCGACATTCACTAGGATGGATTGCAAATCTCCTTTGGTTCCGTCAAAATAAATATATTGTTCTTGATTGGCTGTGACCTTACCTGTCAATAAAACAGAGGAAGCAATCGAACCTTCTTTCACGGTTTGTACCATAGGTGTCATATCGACCATTTCTTCAGGGCCACTACCTGATTTTCCAAAAGCAAGCCAGCTCCCCATTCCTACAACTGCTATTGCAGCACCTGTCGCTGTAATAATTTGCCATTTTTTAAATTTCTTCATTTCTTTCCTCCAATATTCGAAAGCGTTTCAAAGTATAAGTTTAGTATATCATATTTCCTCATTTTTCAATTCAGAATCATCTGTTTTGCACGTTTTTTTTGCTATCTTGTTTTCTCCTCCTATTCAACGATGGCAATTTCTTGATTTTTGTAACCTTTGTTGTTACAATGAAAGTGTAAATCAACAAAGGAGTACTAATCATGAAAGAATTTGATATTATCTCCATTGGTGGAGGTAGCGGAGGGATTGCTACCATGAACCGAGCTGGAGAACATGGAGCCCGCGCTGCTGTTATTGAAGAAAAGCAGCTAGGTGGGACCTGTGTCAACAAAGGATGTGTCCCTAAAAAAATTATGTGGTATGGCGCCCAAATTGCTGAAGCCATTCGTGATTACGGTCCAGATTATGGGTTTATTTCTGAACAGACCAATTTTGATTTTGCGACCTTAAGAAAAAATCGCGAAGCCTATATTGATCGGGCTCGTTCTTCTTATGATGGCAGTTTTAAACGAAACGGTGTGGAATATATCCAAGGTCGCGCTCGCTTTGTCGACGCCCATACAGTTGAAGTCAACGGGGAAACCATCAAGGCTAAACACATTGTGATCGCTACAGGGGCTCATGCTTACATCCCAAATCTACCTGGAGCAGACCTAGGAGAAACCTCTGACGATGTCTTTGCTTGGGAAGAACTACCAAAATCAGTTGCCATTATTGGCGCTGGCTACATTGCGGTAGAACTAGCCGGTGTCCTCCATGCCCTGGGTGTTAAGACAGACCTCTTCGTTCGAGGTGATCGTCCCTTAAGAAAGTTTGATTCTTACATTGTCGATGGCTTAATGGAGGAAATGGATAAACAAGGATTGCCTCTCCATCCTCACAAGGTTCCTGTTCAACTCACGAAGGAAGAAAATGGTCAAATCCGAGTCTATTTCGAAGACAAAACATCTTTTGTCGCTGATCATGTCATCTGGGCGACCGGGCGCAAACCAAACGTCCAAGACCTCCATCTAGAAGCTGCAGGTGTCACCTTAAATGAAAAAGGATTCATTGCAGTGGATGAATACCAGAATACGATTGTTCCTGGCATCTATGCTCTTGGGGATGTCACAGGAGAAAAAGAATTAACTCCTGTCGCTATCAAGGCGGGGCGTACCCTCTCCGAACGTCTCTTTAATGGAAAAACCGATGCTAAAATGGACTATTCAACCATTCCGACCGTTGTCTTTTCCCATCCCTCTATTGGAACTGTTGGCCTCACCCAGGAAGAAGCCGAAAAACAATATGGAAAAGAAGCCATCAAGGTCTATACTTCTAGTTTTGCCTCTATGTATTCAGCTGTGACCCAACATCGTCAGCTGGCTAAATTTAAACTCATCACTGCAGGACCGGAAGAAACCGTTGTCGGTCTCCATGGTCTTGGATACGGGGTGGATGAAATGATCCAAGGATTTGCCGTTGCTATCAAG
>CABREZ010000036.1 GCA_902470035.1 uncultured Streptococcus sp.
ATAGGTAGTTTAAAAGTTAGAGTAATAGAAAAATTGATAGAAAATGAAAGAAAATGATATTTAGTGCTTGACTTTGAAAGATAAGAGAGTATAATAGTCCTTGTAATCGTTTCCGAATGGAGGTTATATGTTAAAATCTGAACGAAAACACATCATTTTAGAAAAGGTCATCAAAGAGCGAATCGTCTCTATTGAAGATTTGGTCCAAGAGTTAAACTCTTCAGAATCAACGATTCGACGTGATTTGGATGAATTAGAAGCTGAGAATAAACTGAGACGGATTCACGGTGGGGCTGAAAGTCTTCATTCCTTGCAGGAAGAAGAAAGCAATAAAGATAAAGCAATCAAAAACGTGCAAGAAAAATCTGCTATTGCAAAAAAAGCAGCAGAATTGATCAAAGATTTTGAAGTTGTCTTTATTGATGCAGGAACTACCAATGAATTATTGGTTCATGAGTTGGCCAATCCAACCGTTACAGTTGTGACCAATTCCATTCACCATGCAGCTAGTTTAGTGGAGAGAGATATTCCGACGGTCATCATCGGCGGGATGGTCAAAACGTCGACTGACGCTAGCATCGGGGGAATAGCCTTGAATCAAATCGGTCAGTTAAGTTTCGATCGAGCTTTTATTGGGATGAATGGCGTCGACCTGGAGTCCTACAGCACACCGGATCTTGAAGAAGGGGCCGTCAAACGCGCCATTCTAGATAATGCAAAGAATACTTACATTCTTCTAGACTCGTCGAAACTTGGGCGGACATCTTTTGTTAAGGTAGCTCCGGTGAAGAGAGCAACCGTCATAACCAATGCTTCAGATACGGAAATCCTTTCTAAATTAAAAGAAAAAACGGAGGTTATAGAGGTTTGATTTATACAGTTACATTAAATCCAGCGATTGATTACATCGTCCGTCTCGATCATGTAGAGACAGGGGCGGTCAATCGGATGGCATCGGAAGATAAATTCGCCGGTGGTAAGGGAATCAATGTCAGTCGTGTCTTGAAGCGGCTTGATATCGAGAACACAGCGACAGGATTTATCGGTGGATTCACAGGACGCTTCATCGAAGACGTACTGACCAGCGAAGGCATTTCAACCAACTTTGTGACAGTGGACCAAGATACCCGGATCAATGTCAAAATCAAAGCCGATGAGGAAACGGAAATCAATGGCAATGGCCCAGAAGTGACGGAAACTCAGTTGCAAGAATTGCTTAGCATCCTATCAAGCCTAACAGCAGATGATGTGGTTGTCTTTGCGGGATCTGCCCCATCTTCACTTGGAAATGCCGTTTACAAACAATTGATCGCAGCAACTCGTGCGACAGGTGCGCAAGTGGTTTGCGACTTTGAAGGGCAAACCTTGATTGATTCCTTGGAGTTCAATCCCCAATTGGTCAAACCAAACAACCATGAGTTGGGAGATATTTTTGGCGTTACCTTGACGGAATTGCCAGAAATCGAACGCTATGCCAAAGAAATCTTGGCAAAGGGTGCACAAAACGTCATTATTTCCATGGCCGGGGATGGTGCTCTTCTTGTCAGTCCTAGCGGCACTTACTTCGCAAAACCAATCAAAGGGCAAGTGAAGAACTCAGTCGGGGCTGGTGATTCCATGGTAGCAGGTTTCACTGGGAAACTCGCAACGACAGGAGATGTCATTGAAGCCTTCAAATGGGGAGTGGCTTGTGGAACAGCGACCACCTTCTCAGATGATTTGGCGACAGCTGACTATATTAAAGAAACTTATGAAAAAGTAGAGGTAGAAAAACTATGAAAATTCAAGACGTTTTAAATAAAAACGTGATGTTGTTTGATCTTCAAGCAACAGATAAAGAGGGCGTGATCAATGAGATGGTCCAATCGCTCGTTGACAATGGTGTGGTGACAGATTTTGAAACTTTCAAAGCTGGGATCATGAACCGTGAAGCGCAAACTTCAACTGGTTTGGGTGACGGAATTGCTATGCCCCACAGTAAAAATGAAGCTGTCAAAGAAGCAACGGTCTTGTTTGCAAAATCAAACAAAGGTGTGGATTACGCATCACTGGATGGGCAACCAACAGATTTGTTCTTCATGATCGCAGCTCCAGAAGGAGCAAACGACACTCACTTGGCAGCCCTTGCTGAATTGTCTAAGTACTTGATGAAACCAGGATTTGCGGACAAACTTCGCCAAGCAAGCACTCCTGATCAAGTGATCGCAGCCTTTGATGCAGAAGAGCAAGTAGCTGCAGCTGAAGAAGCGAAAAAAGCAGAAGCTGTCAAAGAAGCAGCTTCATCTGACAAACCTCTCATTGTTGCCGTTACAGCATGTACAACTGGTATCGCCCACACTTACATGGCAGAAGAAGCCCTCATCAAAAAAGGTGAAGAAATGGGTGTTACGGTCCGCGTTGAAACCAACGGTGCATCTGGTGTCGGTAACCGCTTGACAGCTGAAGAAATTGCAAAAGCTGAAGGGGTTATCATTGCAGCAGATAAAGCGGTTGAAACCGCTCGTTTCGATGGCAAAAAATTGATTTCTAAACCAGTCGCTGCAGGTATCCGTCAAACAGAAGAATTGATCCAAACCATCTTGGATGGCAAAGCAGATGTCTTCCACGCTGAAAATGCTGCACAAGCTAGCGCAAGCCAAGAAAAATTGAGCTTAGGTGGAGCATTCTACAAACACTTGATGAGTGGGGTTTCTCAAATGCTTCCATTCGTTATCGGTGGTGGTATCTTGATTGCCCTTGCCTTCTTAATCGACCAAATTCTTGGAGTTCCTCAAGATCAATTGTCACAACTTGGTTCATACCATGAATTAGCAGCTCAATTCAAAACAATCGGTGGTGCAGCCTTTGGCTTTATGCTTCCTGTACTTGCAGGTTACATTGGATTCTCAATCGCTGAAAAACCTGGTTTTGTAGCAGGGTTTATCGCTGGATCTATAGCTAGCTCAGGGTCAGCATTTGGAAACATCGCTTTCGGGGCTGCTAAAGGTGAATTGCCAGCAGCTGTATCATCTGGTTTCCTTGGCGCTTTGGTTGGTGGTTTCCTTGCAGGTGGAGTGATTCTGGTCCTTCGTAAAGCTCTTGCAGGTCTTCCACGTTCTCTTGATGGTATCCGTTCCATTCTTCTCTTACCATTGCTTGGTGTTGGTTTGACAGGATTCTTGATGTTCCTTATCAATATTCCGATGGCTGCTATCAATACTGGTCTTAACGACTTCCTTTCAAGCTTGTCAGGTAGCTCAGCTGTCCTTCTCGGACTTCTCGTAGGTGGTATGATGGCTGTTGATATGGGTGGACCAGTCAATAAAGCGGCTTATGTCTTCGCTACAGGTACACTTGCTGAATCTGTTGCTTCAGGTGGTTCTATTGTTATGGCGGCCGTTATGGCAGCTGGTATGGTTCCTCCATTGGCAGTATTCGTGGCAACAGTCTTGTTCAAAGATAAATTTACACAAGAAGAACGCGATTCAGGTTTGACAAACATCGTTATGGGGCTTTCCTTCATCACAGAAGGTGCCATTCCATTCGGTGCAGCTGACCCAGCTCGTGCCATCCCAAGCTTCATCGCGGGTTCAGCATTGACAGGTGCCCTTGTTGGTCTTGCAGGCTTGAAACTTATGGCTCCTCACGGAGGAATCTTCGTTATCGCCCTTACTTCAAATCCACTTCTTTACATCTTGTTCGTATTGATTGGTGCAGTCGTAAGTGGTATCTTGTTCGGATTGCTTCGCAAACCTAAAAACTAATCATATCTAACAGAGGCTGGGACAAAAGTCCTAGCCTTTCAATTGTCTTTTGATTGTCGAGCAAGACGCAGTGGTTGAGTGGGCTTTACTACGCTGATTTTATCAGCTTTTACAGCCCTACTCAACTGTGCGGAGGTGGGACGACGAAATCGAATTCTAACGAATTACCGATTTCTGTCCCACTCTCTTTTCTTCTTTCTGTGATAGAAAACAGTGTGAAAAGACATGGTTCTGCAATAGAATCTTGATTTAATTTATGGTATAATTTTCATAACGCTTATTTTTAGGAGAACAAGTATGGATATCCAACGTGAAAAAGAATTCGTCAGCCAGTATCATTATGATGCTCGTAACTTTGAATGGGAAAAAGAAAACGGAACTCCCGAGACAAAAGTAGACGTCAATTTTCAATTGATTCAACGCGATACAGAGTTAAAGACAACATCTTTAATCGTTATTTTGACCTATATGATTGTCTTTGATGGCTTTGTCATCAGTGGGACCATTACCCAAATCAACCACATTCACAATCGTTTGGTCAACGAGCCAAGTGAGTTCAGCAAAGAAGAAGTGGAAGAACTTGCCCGTCCTTGCTTGAATATGCTGAATCGTTTGACCTATGAGGTAACTGAAATCGCCCTTGATTTACCAGGGATTAATTTGGAGTTTTAATGCATGAAATTAGCAGTCATCACAGATTCTTCTGCCTATCTATCAGATGAATCAAGAGGACACGATAATTTATTTGTCCTAGATATTCCAGTTGTCATTGATGGAGTATCTTACGTAGAAGGTAAAAATCTGACAGAAGAAGAGTTCTATCAAAAGATGGAAGCTTCCTCTGAGCTTCCGAAAACGAGCCAACCTAGTATCGCGGAATTAGAAGAACTCTTACCGCAACTAGAGGCTAAAGGCTATACCCATGTTTTAGGGATTTTCCTTTCTTCTGGTATTTCTGGTTTCTATCAGAATATCCAGTATATGAAAGATGAATTCCCAAATCTGACCATCGCTTTTCCAGATTCTAAGATTACCAGCGCCCCTCTTGGGTGGATGGCTGAAGAAGCAGTTAAATGGGCTGATGAAGGCCGTTCTTTTGATGAAATTCTAGCCAACATCCAAACCCAAATCGATGGGACTTCTGCCTACATCATGGTCGATGACCTCAACCATTTGGTCAAAGGGGGTCGTCTCTCAAATGGAGCGGCGATTCTAGGGAATCTCCTCAGCATCAAGCCCATTCTCTATTTTAACGAGGAAGGTGTGATAGAGGTATACGAGAAAGTCCGTACCGAGAAAAAAGCCATCAAACGCTTAGCTGAGATTGTCAAAGAAGGAGCAGCAGGTAAAGAGTACCAAATCATCATTATTCACGGGAATGCTCTTGATAAAGCAGAAGCGCTTCGTGATATCCTTCATCAAGAAGGTTTTGCTGGTGAGATTCCATTTGCGACTTTTGGTAGTGTCATTGGTACACACTTAGGAAATCACAGTGTTGCTATCAGTTTTGTACCAAAAGTATAAGGAGAAATCATGCCAATTAAAGTTGTGATTGCAGGTTTTAAAGGGAGAATGGGCCAAGCGGCTTATCACATGGTGTTAGAAGACCCCGAGCTTGAACTAGTTGGCTTGGTTGATCCCCATGCTTCTGAAAACGAGCTAGCAGGTGTTCCGGTTTTTCATGACAAAGACGGTGTTTTGTCGCTTGATGCGGATGTGTGGATTGACTTTACCATCCCTAAAGTGGCGTATGAACATACCCGCTTTGCTTTGGAGAATGGATTAGCGCCTGTGGTTGGGACAACTGGATTTACAACAGAAGAAATCACTGACTTGATTGAATTGTCTCGTAAGAAGAATCTTGGAGGCCTCATTGCGCCAAACTTTGCCATTGGAGCAGTCTTGCTCATGCAATTTGCAGCGCAAGCAGCAAAGTACTTTCCAAATGTAGAGATTATCGAGTTGCACCACGATAAGAAAAAGGATGCACCGAGTGGGACTGCTGTGAAGACGGCTGAACTCATTAGTCAGGTCCGTCAACCACAAGAGCAGGGAGCGGCAGATGAAGAAGAAAGCCTTCCAGGAGCTCGCGGTGCTAACTACCAAGGCATGCATATCCATTCGGTTCGCTTGCCTGGTCTGGTAGCCCATCAAGAAGTGATTTTCGGTAGTCAAGGAGAAGGATTGACCTTACGCCACGATTCCTACGATCGGGTGTCCTTCATGACAGGGGTCAATCTAGGAGTAAAAGAAGTAGTCAAGTGTCATGAGCTTGTCTATGGTTTAGAACATCTATTATGAGATTAAAAAAACTGCCTTCTGAATTTCAGGAGGCTTTGCCAATATTAGAAAAGATTCGAAAAGCTGGATATGAAGCTTATTTCGTCGGGGGCTCTGTACGGGATGCCATTTTAGGTCGTCCCATCCACGATGTCGACATCGCTTCCTCCTCTTATCCAGAAGAGACCAAGGCTATTTTTGAGCGAACCATTGATGTCGGGATTGAACACGGGACGGTTTTGGTCCTTGAAAATCATCAAGAATATGAAATTACAACCTTTCGAACAGAGGATGTCTACGTCGATTTTCGCAGACCAAGTGCGGTTAATTTTGTCCGTTCCTTAGAGGAAGATCTTAAACGTCGAGATTTTACCGTCAATGCCTTTGCGTTGAGTGAGGAAGGGGAAATTATTGACCTCTTCAACGGACTAGAAGATTTGGAGAATCGGATCCTAAGAGCTGTTGGTGTGGCGACAGAACGCTTTAACGAAGATGCTCTTCGGATCATGCGTGGTTTTCGTTTTCAAGCCAGTCTTGGCTTTGATCTAGAAGAAGAGACCTTTAAGGCCATGACAAATTGCGCCCCTTTGCTAGAGAAAATCTCTGTTGAGCGAGTCTTTATTGAGTTAGATAAGCTCCTCTTAGCTCCTTATTGGCGCAAGGGCTTGGAGGGTGTGATTGCTAGCCAGAGCTATCAGTATTTGCCTCTCTTGCAGAATAGTCGCTCGTCACTAGAGAAACTTTTCCAGCTGAAGATGGACTATACCTTTACGAGTTCAGAGCAAGCGTGGGCTGCCTTACTCTTGACTTTAGATGAGAATAAGGTTTCTGCTTTTTTCAAGAAATGGAAAACATCTCGTGACTTTGCTAAGAAGGTGGAACAGCTGGTTGAAATCTACCGCTTGCGTGAAAAGGCCAGCTTAAATCGCCGGGATGTGTATCGTTACGATCGCAATCTCCTCTTGTCAGCGGAAGAACTACGTCAGGCTCATGGCTTGCCCGTAGATTTCCAAGTCATCGAAGAATTGTATGATTCGCTAGCTATCCATGATAAACACGAAATTGTAGTCAATGGTGGGATATTGATGAAGGAATACGGCTTAAAACCAGGTCCAGGTCTAGGACAAATGCTTTCTGCCATTGAATGGGCCATTGTAGACGGAGAATTAGAGAATGACAAACAAGCGATTGGGGATTTTTTGAGCCACTATCTTGAAGAGATGAAGGGAGAAGCATGAGCGATTTTATCGTTGAAAAACTAACCAAGTCCGTCGGGGATAAGACGGTCTTTAAAGAGATTTCTTTTATCATTCATGAGCTGGACCGGATTGGACTAATCGGGGTCAATGGGACAGGGAAAACGACTCTCTTAGATGTTTTGTCTGGTAGTTCAGGCTATGACGGAGATCGTTCTCCTTTTTCTGTAAAGAATGATTATAAGATTGGTTATCTGACCCAAGAACCTCAATTTGATGATAGCAAGACGGTCCTCGATACAGTGTTGTCAGAAGATGTAAAAGAACTTCAATTGATTCGTCAGTATGAACTGTTGACGAGCCAGTACGATGAAAGTCAGCAAGTGAAACTGGAAAAAGTCATGGCGGAGATGGATTCTCTCAATGCATGGGAGATCGAAAGCCAAGTCAAAACAGTCTTGACCAAATTGGGGATTCAGGATTTGTCTGCTAAGGTGGGGAGTTTGTCTGGTGGCCTGCGTCGCCGTGTCCAGCTGGCACAGGTTCTCCTGGGAGACCATGATTTGTTGCTGTTAGATGAGCCGACCAACCATTTGGATATTGATACCATTGAATGGTTGACCAATTTCCTTAAGAACTCTAAAAAAACAGTGCTTTTTATCACACATGACCGTTATTTCTTGGATAATATTTCAACTCGTATTTTCGAATTGGATCGTGCTGGTCTAGTTGAATACCAAGGGAACTACCAGGATTATGTCCGTTTGAAAGCTGAGCAGGACGAACGAGATGCGGCTCTTCTTCACAAGAAGCAGCAGCTCTATAAGCAAGAATTGACCTGGATGCGTCGGCAACCGCAGGCGCGTGCTACCAAGCAACAGGCGCGGATCAATCGTTTCCACGACCTCAAAAAGGACCTATCCCATCAGACGACAGAAACAGATTTGGAAATGTCCTTCGAAACTAGTCGGATTGGTAAAAAAGTCATTGAATTTCAAGATGTCGACTTCGCCTATGATCAAGGACCGATTCTGCAGCAGTTTAATCTATTGGTTCAAAACAAGGATCGGATTGGAATTGTGGGAGATAATGGAGTTGGGAAGTCAACCCTGCTCAACCTCATTGCTGGGAAACTACAACCGACTGCTGGGAAGGTCATTATCGGAGAAACGGTACGGATTGCTTACTTCTCGCAGCAGATTGAAGGCTTGGACGAAAGCAAGCGGATGATCAACTTCCTGCAGGAAGTAGCGGAAGAAGTCAAGACCAGCGCAGGATCTACCTCAATCGCTGAATTGCTAGAGCAATTTCTCTTCCCTCGTTCGACCCACGGCACCTTGATTGAGAAACTTTCTGGTGGTGAGAAGAAACGCTTGTATCTCTTGAAGCTCCTCATTGAAAAACCAAATGTCTTGCTTTTAGACGAGCCGACCAATGATTTAGATATCGCGACCTTGACAGTGTTAGAGAACTTCCTGCAAGGATTTGGCGGTCTGGTCATCACGGTTAGTCACGACCGTTATTTCCTAGACAAGGTTGCTTCTAAGATTCTAGCTTTTGAAAATGGTAGCATTCGAGAATTCTTTGGGAATTATACGGACTATCTAGATGAGAAAAAGTTTGAGTTAGAAATGGTTGCTGAAAGCAGCAAGCCTGAAAAAGAAAAGGTAGTCAAAGTCCGTGAAGAAAAGAAACGGATGAGCTACCAAGAAAAGCAGGAGTGGGCGACCATTGAGAGTGAGATCGAAGAGATTGAAAACAAGATTGTAACCATCGAGGATGAGATGAATGAGAATGGTTCTGACTTCGGTAAGTTGTCCAGTCTCCAGCGTCAGATGGATGAAGAAAACGAGCGACTTTTAGCCAAGTACGAACGCTATGAGTACTTGAGTGAGCTGGCAGAAAACTAAAGGAGAAAGAATGCATCATATTAGCAAATACAGTCTGTTATTGTCATCATTTTTATTTTGTGGCATTGGTTTTATTCTCTTTGTGAATCCAATCGAAAAAATTGCCACCTTTAGTTGGTTGATTTCTCTGGGATTTTTCTTGATTTCAGTTTCGCGTTTGTCACGTTACTATCGTCTACGGACCCAAGCGACCTTGTCGGATCCCTATTTATTTCAAAGCGTGGTCTCGCTAGTCTTTGCAGTCTATCTCTTACTATATGGCTATAAGACCTTGCCGATTGTCTTTCCGATTACACTTGGAATTTGGCTCTTGTATAAGTCTGCCTTGAGTTTGAAAAAAGCCCATTACCTATCCAAACGATCTGAAGAATTATCCAAGAAGTTTACATTTTGGGGGCTGATTGAGCTGTTTATAGGTTTATTTCTCATTGTCAGTCCACTATCTATTAGTATCTTCTTGTTACATATTTTGGGCTTGTTCTTCTTCGTGATTGGGGTCCAATCCTTGAGGCTCTTTTTAAAACTTCATAACGAAGAGTAATGAACTCCTGTCTGTGTTTTTGCAGACAGGTTCTTTTTTTTTTGTAAATGAAATTGAGAGAATTCTTGAAAAACAATTGAAACCCTTTTCACATTTTGGTATACTAGTGTCAAGAGAATAGGAACAAAGGAGTGTAAAATGTCCAAAAAAATTATTGGTATTGACTTAGGTGGAACATCGGTTAAATTTGCCATTTTGACGCAAGAAGGAGAGATTCAAGAGAAGTGGTCTATCAAGACCAATATCCTCGACGAAGGAAGCCATATCGTTCCTGATATCATCGCTTCCATTAAACACCGCTTGGAATTGTTGAACTTATCCGCAGAAGATTTTATTGGAATCGGGATGGGTTCTCCTGGTGCAGTGGATCGCTTCGAAGGAACTGTCGTTGGAGCCTACAACCTCAACTGGAAAACTGTACAGCCTATCAAGAAAGATATTGAATCTGCCTTGGGAATTCCTTTCTTCATCGATAATGATGCCAACGTAGCTGCCCTTGGTGAACGTTGGAAAGGTGCTGGTGAAAACCAACCGGATGTCGTCTTCATGACACTTGGAACTGGTGTTGGTGGCGGTATCGTAGCAGAAGGAAAACTCTTGCACGGTGCAGGTGGTGTTGCTGGTGAACTTGGCCATATCACAGTTGATTTTGATCGTCCATTTGATTGTACCTGTGGGAAGAAAGGTTGCTTGGAAACAGTAGCTTCAGCGACTGGTATTGTCAATTTGACCCGCCGTTATGCAGATGAATACGCAGGAGATGCGACCTTGAAACGTCTCATTGATGATGGCGAAGAAGTCACAGCTAAGACAGTCTTTGATCTTGCTAAAGATGGAGATGAGTTAGCCTTGATTGTCTACCGTCATTTCTCTCAATACTTGGGTATTGCTTGCGCCAACATCGCTAGTGTCTTGAACCCAGCCAACATTGTCATCGGTGGTGGTGTATCAGCAGCAGGCCAATTCCTCTTGGATGGGGTTCAAAAGGTCTTTGACGAGAATACCTTCCCACAAGTCCGTACGTCAACCCAATTGGTGCTTGCTAATCTTGGAAATGATGCAGGTGTCATTGGAGCTGCGTCACTTGTCCTACAATAGAATCATACAGAAAGAGTTCTAAATTGAATTATTTGGAACTCTTTTCTTTTATCCTGTGTTATAATGTAGGTATTACAGTATTTAAGGAGATTGAATGACAAAAGCAGATATCCTTTTTAAAGAAAATATTCGAAGAATTATGGAAGAAGGCGTCTGGTCTGAGCAAGCTCGGCCCAAGTACAAGGATGGCACAACAGCCAATTCCAAGTACATCACTGGAGCTTTTATGGAGTTTGATCTTGCCAAGGGCGAGTTCCCTATTACGACCCTTCGTCCCATTGCCATCAAGTCAGCCATCAAAGAGTTGCTCTGGATCTACCAGGACCAGTCCAATAGTCTGGAACTTCTAAATGATAAGTATCAGGTCCGCTATTGGAATGATTGGGAAGTGGGAGACACGGGAACGATTGGAGAGCGGTATGGTGCTGTCGTTAAAAAGCACGACATCATTAACAAGATTCTCAAACAGCTGGAAGCGAATCCCTGGAATCGACGCAATATCATTTCTCTTTGGGACTACCAAGCCTTTGAGGAGAGCGAAGGCCTCTTACCTTGCGCTTTTCAAACCATGTTTGATGTGCGTCGTGTCGATGGTGACATCTATCTGGATGCAACCTTAACCCAACGTTCCAATGACATGTTGGTGGCCCACCATATCAATGCTATGCAGTATGTAGCTCTTCAGATGATGATCGCCAAGCACTTTGGCTGGAAGGTTGGCAAGTTCTTTTACTTTATTAACAACCTGCACATCTATGATAACCAATTCGAACAGGCAGAAGAATTACTTCGGCGCGAGCCATCTGATTGCCAGCCTCGTTTGGTATTGAACGTACCAGATGGTACAGATTTCTTTGCTATTAAACCTGAAGATTTTGTACTAGAGGATTATGATCCTGTCAAACCTCAGTTGAAGTTTGATTTAGCTATATAGAGATTATTGTTAGTTGAAAAAAATAGGAAGATCGTTTGTTATTTTTAAAATAATGATCCGTACTTCCTATTTTTAAAATTTAATGATTAGTAATATCGTCAAATTTTAAAAAATTGATCAATTTTTGAGACATTATATTTTGAATAGTTAAATTAATTTGATAAAATTAACAAGGTTAGGCATTAGCCGTAATATATAAAATAGAAGTTTTAAAATTTTTGGAGGAATTTAAGTGAGTAAGGATTTATTCAATGATCGTATTGGCAGATTTTCAATTCGAAAATTGAATGTCGGAGTATGCTCGGTTCTTTTAGGAACGCTAGTGATGGTTGGGACAGCTTCAAGCGTCGCAGCTGATGAAAACACAGAGAACCAAGTAGGGGTTGCAACGAAAGAAGAAGCAGGCCAACCTGCGATTACAACGGAAGCAACCGTTTCAACAACTAGTGAAGGTTCAACTTCAGCTACAACATACCAAGCTGAAGCTCCTGTAACTGCTACAGAAACAGCCCCAACTACAACAGCTCCTGTTGAAGAAAAGGCTCCAGTAGCAACTCCTGCAGTGGCAGAAGGATCAACAAACCCAAGTAATAAGGGAACAGAAGGAACAGCAACTGAAAATAAAGAAACAGTTTCTGCAAATGTAGTAGCACCTGCGCCAGAAACACCAGCTGTTCCAGTAGCAACCTCGGATGTTCGCCGTCGTAGCCGTCGTGCTCTTGGTGACGCCAACGATCCTAATTTGATTGCGGATGATGTGGAAGACGCAACATCAACTCCAAAAGTTGAAAAACCTGGCTTTACAACAGATCTTGATGCCAAATCTATGACTAGCCAAATCTCTTGGTTGGACTTTGGAGATGTAGCTAACTGGACAGGAGCAAAAACAATCCAGGTCGCTAAAAAGGAAGTTAAACCAAATGAGCTAGAAGAGGCCTTAGCTCTTCAAGTTGGGGCAACC
>CABREZ010000037.1 GCA_902470035.1 uncultured Streptococcus sp.
GCACAAAATACCTACCGTGAAATCTCAAGCTGTTCCAATACAGAAGATTTCCAAGCCCGTCGTGCCCAAATCCGTTACCGTGATGAAGCAGATGGCAAGGTAAAACTCCTTCACACTTTGAACGGTTCTGGATTGGCTGTTGGACGCACCGTCGCTGCTATTCTAGAAAACTATCAAAATGAAGATGGTTCTGTAACCATTCCTGAAGTTCTTCGTCCATATATGGGTGGCGCTGAAGTCATCGCAGCAAAATAAAACTCAAAAAACTGAGTCTTGCATCTGCAAGCTCAGTTTTTTAATATTTACGAAAACGTTGGTAACGTTGCTCTAGAAGTTCTTCGAGAGGCAAGGCTTGTAGCTCCTTCAATTCTGCTTGGATTTCCTTCTTCACTTGAGCTAGTAATTCACCATTAGAGAAACCATGCTCCGGAATCACCTTGTCCACAATATCCATATTTAACAACTCATGCGAAGTAATCTTCATCAATTCAGCGGCTTCCATAGCACGGCTTCCATCTTTCCATAGAATAGAAGCAAATCCTTCTGGACTCAAGACGGCATAGATGGAGTTCTCCAACATCCAGACCTTATCTGCAACACCAAGAGCTAAGGCACCACCTGATCCCCCTTCTCCGATAATAATCGCGATAATCGGAACTTTTAAGTCACTCATTTCCATGAGGTTGCGGGCAATAGCCTCACCCTGTCCCCGTTCTTCAGCACCAACACCCGGATAAGCACCTGCGGTATTGATGAAGGTTACTACTGGACGACCAAACTTCTCAGCCTGTTTCATCAGACGCAAGGCTTTTCGATAGCCTTCTGGATGGGGTTGGCCAAAGTTTCGACTGAGGTTGTCCTGAAGATTCTTTCCTTTTTGAATCCCGACAACCGTTACCGCTTGATCCCCTAACCAGCCAATTCCACCAATGACTGCACCATCATCTCGGAAATTCCGATCTCCATGCAATTCGATAAAGTTATCAAAAATTCCATGAGCATAATCGAGAGCTGTCAAACGTCCTTGGTCACGAGCTTCTTTAATAATTTGTGTTATTCTTGTCATTACTTCCCTCCATGAAAGGCTAACAAGTCTGCGATTGTTGAACTCATCTCACTACGTTGGACAATCACATCCACAAAGCCATGCTCCTGCAAAAATTCAGCCTTTTGGAAATTATCCGGCAACTGTTCTCTTACGGTAGACTCGATAACCCGTCGACCTGCAAATCCCACAAGGGCTTGACTCTCTGCAATGATAATATCTCCTTCCATTGCAAATGACGCTGTTACCCCTCCTGTTGTTGGGTCTGTTAGAACAGTCAGATAAAACAAGCCTGCTTTTGAGTGTCTTTGAACAGCTGCTGAGATTTTAGCCATCTGCATCAAACTGACGATTCCTTCTTGCATCCGAGCTCCACCAGAAGCTGTAAAGAGCACGACTGGGAGCTTTTCTTCTGTTGCCAATTCAAATAGGCGTGTAATCTTTTCACCGACCACAGAGCCCATAGAAGCCATGATAAAATTGGAATCCATAATACCAAGAGCCACTTGATGGCCCCCAATCTTTGCAGTTCCTGTTAAAACAGCCTCATCAAGTCCTGTCAATTCACGGACAGTCGCCAATTTCTTCTTGTAGTTTGGAAACTTAAGCGGGTCCTTGGTCTCAATACCCGTAAACAGTTCAATAAAGCTTCCTGGATCAATCGTTAATTGAAGTCGCTCTACCGCAGAAATACGGAAGGTATAACCACACTTAGGACACAGACGTTCACTTCCTAGATCCTTTTGGTAAATCGTATGTTTACAGCCCGGACATTGAGAAAACAACTCATCTGGAACTTCTGGTTTCGGCTGAGGTGCTTCAATGGCCGACCGATTGGGATTAATTCGAATGTACTTATCTTTTTTAGAAAATAAAGCCATCAACTTCTCCTTACTTGGTAAAAGAACTTTGTAATTGTGCGCGTTCATTCCTTGTGAAAATGAATCTCACATTTACAAAGTTCAATGTTTATTGATTTTTCTGATAATTTGGTAAAAATTTTTCCATCAGGAAGGCGGTATCGTAATCACCAGCAATCACATTCGAATCTGAAATCAAATCCAATTGGAAATCACTGTTGGTCATTACACCGTCAATTTCCAACTCATAGAGGGCGCGTTGCATCTTCATCAAGGCATCGAAACGATTCTCTCCATGGACAATGATTTTGGCAATCATACTATCATAGTAAGGTGGAATCGTATAGCCCGGGTAGACAGCAGAATCCACGCGCAAGCCAACTCCTCCACTTGGAAGGTAGAGATTGGTGATCTTTCCTGGGCTTGGTGCAAAGTTAAAGGCAGGATTTTCCGCATTGATCCGGCATTCAATCGCATGACCAGAAATTTGAATATCTTCTTGACGAACAGACAATTCTTGCCCAGCAGCAATCTTAATTTGCTCTTTCACGATATCAATTCCTGTGACAAATTCTGTCACGGGATGCTCAACTTGAACCCGAGTATTCATCTCCATGAAGTAAAATTCGCCTTTTCCTTCATCGTAAAGAAATTCGATTGTCCCAGCATTTTCATAGCCAACAGATTCGGCTGCGCGGACGGCAGCAGAGCCAATTTGATCTCGAATCGTCTTACCGATTGCTACGGACGGAGATTCTTCGAGAACCTTTTGGTTGTTTCTCTGAAGCGAACAATCCCGCTCACCTAAATGAACCACATGTCCAAATTGGTCAGCCAAGATTTGAACCTCAATATGACGAGCCGGGTAGATGACGCGCTCTAGATACATGGCTCCATTACCAAAGGCCGCCTTAGCTTCTGTCGAAGCAGATTCAAAAGCGGGAACTAGGTCTTCTGCCCGTTCTACTTTACGGATTCCTTTACCGCCACCTCCAGCTGATGCCTTCAGCATAACAGGATAGCCAATCCGATCGGCAACTTCCAAGGCTTCTTCAGCTGTATGAACTTCACCATCCGATCCTGGAATAACAGGCACACCTGCTTTGATCATTTGTGCTCGGGCATTAATTTTATCACCCATCATATCCATAACAGATCCTGATGGTCCGATAAACTTAATTCCGACTTCTTCACACATGGTGGCAAACTTCGAATTTTCACTCAAAAATCCAAATCCTGGGTGAATAGCTTCTGATCCAGTCAAAACAGCTGCAGATAAAACAGCATTCATGTTCAAATAAGAATCGGTTGACTTGGCAGGCCCAATACAAACTGCTTCATCCGCTAGTAAGGTATGCAAGGCTTCCTTATCAGCCGTTGAATAGACAGCGACTGTTTCAATTCCTAATTCGCGAGCAGCTCGAATAATCCGGACTGCAATTTCACCACGATTCGCGATTAAAATTTTTCGGAACATAGAAACCTCCCTAGTTACCAATTGCAAATGTTAAGGTCCCGCTAGCAGCTAATTTCCCATCGACTTCCGCTTTTGCTTCCACGACCGCAATCGAACCACGACGCTTGACAAAGGTAGCCGTCATCACGAGCTGATCTCCCGGAACGACTTGTTTTTTAAATTTAACCTTATCCATTCCAGCATAAAAAACTAATTTCCCTTTATTTTCTGGTTTGGATAATTCTAAGACACCGGCAGTTTGTGCCAAAGCTTCCATGATGAGAACACCTGGCATAACTGGGTAGCTTGGAAAGTGCCCATTAAAGAAAGGCTCATTGATCGTCACATTCTTGATGGCTACAATCGTATCCTCACTTGTTTCGAGGACTCGATCCACCAATAACATAGGGTAACGGTGTGGAAGAGCTTCTTTAATAGCTTGAATATCGATCATTTAATCCGTACCAATCCTTTCCCAAACTCGACCATTTCTTCATTTGAAACAAGGATTTCAGTGACGATTCCATCTCTTGGCGCAGGAACTTCATTCATAACTTTCATTGCTTCAATAATTAATAAAGTTTGGCCTTTTGAAACGCTATCTCCAACCTGAACAAAAGCTGGTTTATCTGGACCTGAAGCTAAATAAGCTACACCAACAAGAGGACTTTCAACTACTTCCCCTTCTGCTGCTGCTACTGCTGGAGTCGCCTCTGGAGCTGGTGCAGAAGGTGCAACTGGTTCTTCTGCAAGAACAACAGGGCTCTCAACAGCAGGCGCCACTTCCTGAACTACAGGAGCTGGAGTAGCAGGTTGCGGACTAGCTACACTGCCAGTGTTTTTACTAAATGATAGCACATCCGTTGCATTTTGATAGCTAAATTCACGAAGACTAGATTGGTCAAATTGACTCATTAGGTCTTTAATCTCTTGAATATTCACTTTATCCCTCCCAACGTTTAAAGGCTAAGACAGCATTGTGTCCTCCAAATCCAAATGTATTGGAAATAGCATAGGAAATCGGACGTTCTTGCCCTTCACCAAAGATGACATTGGCTTCAATATAATCTGATAACTCTTGTGTTCCAGCAGTTTTTGGAACATATTGATGGCGAATTGCTTCAATTGTCGCAATAGCTTCAACTGCCCCTGCTGCCCCCAAGAGGTGACCTGTAAATGATTTTGTAGAAGATACTGGAACTTCTGTACCAAATACAGAAACGATTGCACCACTTTCTCCTTTTTCATTTGCTGGAGTAGAGGTTCCATGGGCGTTGACATAATCAACTTGAGCTGGTTCAATTTCTGCCTCATCCAAAGCCAACTTCATTGCCTTGATAGCTCCTTGGCCTTCTGGATGTGGAGAAGTCATATGGTAGGCATCACAGGTATTTCCGTAGCCCACCACTTCAGCAAGAATGGTTGCACCACGTTTTTCAGCGTGTTCCAAATTTTCAAGTACCAACATTCCTGACCCTTCTCCCATTACAAACCCGTTCCGATCTTTATCAAATGGAATAGAAGCACGAGTTGGATCTTCTGTTGTTGAAAGAGCTGTCAAGGCTTGGAAACCGGCGATTGCAAATGGCGTAATAGAAGCTTCTGAACCACCTACCAACATCAAATCTTGGAAACCAAATTTAATGGCACGGAAAGCATCCCCAATCGCATCATTGGAAGAAGCACAAGCAGTATTGATCGATTTACAGATTCCATTAGCTCCAAAACGCATCGCAACATTACCAGATGCCATATTTGGCAAAGCTTTTGGAAGAGTCATTGGTTTGACACGTTTTGGCCCTTTTTCATGCAAACGAATCACTTGATCTTCGATTTCTTTAATACCACCAATACCAGAAGCAACAATGACACCAAAACGATCTTTATCGATAGCTTCTACATCTAAACCTGCATGATTAACAGCTTCTTGAGCTGCATACAAGGCATATAAAGAGTAGTTGTCAAAGCGGTTTGTATCTTTTTTGATAAAGTACTTATCAAATGGGAAATCTTGAATTTCAGCTGCATTATGAACAGCAAAGTCACTGTGGTCAAATTTTGTAATCGGACCAATTCCAATCTTTCCTTCTTTTAAGCTATTCCAAAATTCTTCTGGAGTGTTCCCGATTGGAGATGTCAAACCATAGCCTGTTACAACAACACGATTTAATTTCATTTCAAAACCTACCTCTTTTTATTGCATGGTTAAGCCACCGTCAATTGCGATGACTTGCCCTGTTAGATATTCTTGAGTTGCAAGAAAGACTGCAACATCTGCTACTTCTTCTGTATTTCCAAATCGTTTCATTGGAATTTGAGCGAGGGACATTTCTTTAATTTTTTCAGGAAGTCCTTCTGTCATATCAGACTCAATGAAGCCCGGCGCAATGACATTGACACGGACATTTCTACCAGCTACTTCACGTGCTACAGATTTAGAAAAACCAATCAAACCAGCTTTTGAGGCGGCATAGTTGGCTTGTCCAACATTTCCTGTCAGACCGACAACACTCGACATGTTAATGATAGCACCTTCACGTGCTTTGGTCATCGGTTTTAAGACTGATTGTGTCATATTAAAAGCACCGGTCAAATTCACCTTCAAGACTTGCTCGAAATCTTCTTCCGTCAATTTCAACATGAGCTTATCATTGGTAATACCAGCATTATTCACAAGAACATCAACTGATCCAAGTGCTTCAATCGCTTCCGCGACCATTCGCTTCGCTTCCCCAGCTTGAGATACATCCCCAGTAACGCCAACTACCTTCACACCGTATGAGGCAAATTCATCTACTAGGCCTGCTGGGAGCTCTCCACGACTATTTAAGACAATGTTGGCACCTTTTGACGCAAATTTATGCGCAATAGCCAATCCAATGCCTCGACTTGAGCCAGTAACAAATACATTTTTATTCTTCAGTTCCATAGTTACCTCATCTTATTCGTTCAGTAAGGCATCAAGGCTGGCTTGATCCTCAACATTTTTCGTTGGAAGAGTTTTATCAATTTTTTTCAAGAAACCAGTCAAAACCTTACCTGGACCAATTTCAATCACTTCATCTACTCCAAACTCTTGAATCGTTGCAATCGAATCATAGAAACGAACGGGCTCCATCACCTGGCGAGCTAATAAAGCTTTGATTTCGTCTGATTTCATGATCTTTGCTTCTGTATTCCCAACCAAAGGCAAGCTAAAGTCCTTAAAAGTGACTTTCTCAAGTTCAGCCGCTAGTTTTTCACTAGCAGAAGCAAGTAAGGCCGTATGGAAAGGACCAGAGACATTCAGAGGAATCAACCGCTTTGCCCCTGCTTCTTGTAAGAGTTCAACTGCATAATCCACAGCTTCAACCTCTCCACCAATCACAATTTGGCCAGGAGTATTGTAGTTAGCTGGTGTTACAACTCCCTTTTCAGAAGCCTGTTGACAGATTTCTTCAATCAAGGCAGGATCAGTATTCATGACAGCTACCATCTTTCCGCTTCCAGCGGGAGCAGCTGTTTCCATAAATTCCCCCCGCTTAGCTACCAAGGCGACCGCTTCTTCAAAAGAAAGAGCACCTGCAGCAACTAGAGCAGAATATTCTCCTAGAGAAAGACCTGCCACAATATCTGGTGTAATCCCTTTTTCTGCCAAGAGACGATAAATAGCCACTGAGGTTGTCAAAATAGCCGGTTGGGTATAGCGTGTTTGATTGAGCTTTTCTTCGTCAGAATCAATCAATTTTCGTAAATCATAACCCAAAATCTGACTTGCGGTGTTAAAGGTTTCCTTGACAATTGGATAGGTTGCATACAAGTCACTAGCCATCCCCAATTTTTGAGCACCTTGACCAGCAAATAAGAAGGCACGTTTTGTCACTGTTCTCTTCCTTTCCTTTACTTGTTAGAATTTCACATCAGCCCAGCGAGCTGCTTCTTTCTGAATCACCTTAGCAGCCCCAAGGTAGATATCTTCCAAGATTTCAGCACAGGTTTCTTCTTTACTTACGAGACCTGCAATTTGTCCTGCCATCACAGATCCATTATCAACGTCTCCGTCAACAACAGCATTGCGAAGAGCACCTGCTCCTAATTCTTCAATTTCTTCTTGAGTCTTCTTACCTGCCAAGAAATCTTTTTCAGCTTGATTATAAGCAGAAGCCAATTTATTCTTAATCGCACGAACTGGGTGGCCAACAACTGATGCAGATACCACTGTATCGATGTCCTTAGCTTTCAAGATTTTATTCTTAAAGTTTTGGTGAGCATTTGATTCTTTAGCAACGACAAATCGTGTTCCCACCTGAACAGCAGCTGCTCCAAGCATGAAGACTGCAGCTGCTCCAGCACCATCAGCCACACCACCAGCACCAATAACTGGAATAGAAACCGCTTCGACCACTTGACGAACCAGGGTCATGGTAGTCAATTTACCAATATGCCCACCTGCTTCCATTCCTTCAGCAATGACAGCATCCGCACCTAGTTTTTCCATCCGTTTTGCTAAAGCTACTGAAGGTACAACTGGAATAACGGTAATGCCAGCTTCGTGGAAACGATCCATGTATTTTCCAGGATTCCCTGCACCAGTAGTAACCACTTTAACCCCTTCTTCGATAACCAAATCAACGATATCATCTGCAAAAGGAGAGAGGAGCATGATATTCACTCCAAAAGGTTTGTCAGTAATGGATTTGACACGATCAATATTCGCTTTGACAACTTCTTTAGGTGCATTTCCTCCACCGATAATCCCAAGACCACCCGCATTGGATACAGCTCCCGCTAGATCACCATCAGCTACCCAAGCCATACCACCTTGGAAAATTGGATATTTAATGTTTAATAATTCAGTAATTCGTGTTTGCATAGTACCTTCCTCATTTTCGCTTAAGTAATAGTTTGAAAGCGATTCTTTGCTTTGAGCGTCAAACTATTACCTAAACAAGAGAGAATATCTTTCGATACTCTCATCCATTATTATTTAGTTTTTTCTTCTACGTAAGCAACAAGGTCACCTACAGTAGACAATCCTTCTTCAGTTTCAATTTGAATGTCGAATGCATCTTCAATTTCTGAAATCACTTGGAACAAATCCAATGAATCAGCTTCAAGATCTTCAAAAGTAGACTCAAGAGTTACTTCTGATGGTTCTTTACCAAGTTCTTCAACGATAATTTCTTGTACTTTTTCAAATACTGCCATGATTGGCCTCCTTAAAATAATAAAAAATTTTTAAAATGTGTTACCACATGTTTAACTAGATTGTAACAAGAAGTGAGCCCCATGTCAAACCTCCACCAAATCCAGACAGAAGAATTGTTTGACTTCCATCCAATTTGATCAGTCCTTGGTCAACACACTCCGATAATAAAATTGGAATACTTGCGGCACTCGTGTTACCATATTCCATCATGTTTGCAGGAAGTTTTTCTCTATCAACCCCGATTTTCTTAGCCATTTTATCTAAGATACGGTCATTTGCTTGGTGCAGAAGAAAATAATCAATCTCTTCAACAGGCACTGGAGCATCTGCTAACGTATTTTTAATACTCTTAGCCACATCCCGAATGGCAAAATCAAAGACTGCTCTTCCATCCATTGACAAATATTTTTTATCTTCTTCCTTATCAGAATATGGTGAAGATAAACCAACAGATGATGATTGAAGAACTTCTCCACGGGAACCATCAGAAAATAAACTTTCAGCTAAAAAAGTTTGTTGTTCGGAAGCTTCCAATAAAACACCGCCAGCACCATCCCCAAATAGGACCGCTGTTGTCCGATCTTCCCAATCAATCACTTTCGATAAGGTTTCACTTCCGATAACGATTCCTCGTTTGTACTGACCAGACCGAAGCAACTTTTCAGCAGTCGCAAGCGCAAAGACAAATCCACTACAAGCTGCTGTCAAATCAAAGACGAAAGCTTTAGAGGCACCAATTTTAGCTTGAACACGAGCTGCAGTTGATGGCATCATGGAATCGGGCGAAATAGTTGCAACAATAATAAAATCCAACTGATCCGCTTGTAAACCACTTTTTTCAAGCAAGCGCCGAGCAACTTCCGTAGCCAAATCGCTGGTTGATTCTGATTGAGAAATATGACGCTTCCGAATTCCTGTCCGACTAGCAATCCACTCATCACTGGTGTCCATCCATTCAGAAAGATCCTGATTGGAAATCACTTGGCTTGGCGCATAATGGGCCACCTGACTAATTTTTGCAAAAGTCATTATTTCAAATCCTCCAAGAAACGATAAAGGTTCTGCAAGCCTTTTTGCATCACTTTCCGTTCATCTGGAGACATCCCATCGATAATTTGATTGACCATCCGCTTGTGAAATTGTTGGTGAAGCCGATACAAGAGTTTTCCTCTTTTGGTCAAACTCAAATGGACAACCCGACGATCAACTTCAGATCTGGTTCGTTCAATATAACCTTTTCGTTCAAGGTTATTTAAACTGGTTGTGACTGTACCTAACGTTACCATTAACGAACGCGAAATATCACTTGGAGTTGCGTTTGGTGTTGAGCCGATGACATCTATTGTGTGCATTTCCTTAATAGAAACATCATTAAATCGACTGCTACGTAAACTAGTTTCTTCGATGACTAAAACGTTGTTAAAAATGGATGTAAGGTAATCATTGACTAGTTGAAAATTCAAAAACCACACCCCCTATTCATTACTTTGATAATCGAATTTTATCAAAATTCAAACCAAATAGCAAGTCTCAATAATAAAAACATAAAAATTTTACGTTTTTATTTTCCTAAAAATTTTGGACGTCGACGCTCTGAATAGGCAATAACTCCCTCT
The DNA here is from genome assembly GCA_902470035.1 of uncultured Streptococcus sp. Taxonomy (GTDB): domain Bacteria; phylum Bacillota; class Bacilli; order Lactobacillales; family Streptococcaceae; genus Streptococcus. The sequence continues at coordinate 10,166 of CABREZ010000037.1, forward strand.
TTAAAGTCTTCTTTTAAAGATAGATTTCTTTGCAATCTCAACTCAATTTCAGCATAGCGATCCCAGTCAGTCAGCATGCTAGACCAGGCCAACTCTTTAATCGCAGCAAAAGAATTGTCTGAGCTACGTCTTAACTTCATGAGAAGTTGGTTAACAGTCTTGTCTAATTTATCTACTTCAGAAACCTTATAAACAACGCCATATTCCAGAGCCTTTTCAGCACCTAATGGTTCACCAGTCATCGCTAACTGAGTTGCTCTACTCAAACCAATGGCTCTTCCTAAAAGGAAAAGACCACCAGCATCAGGAGCTAAACCTACTCCAACAAAGGCTTGAATAAACTTGGCTTTATCAGAAGCAATACAAAAATCTGCCGCTACTGCCATATTAGCAGTTGCTCCTGCAACCGCACCATCTGCAACCATAATCACAGGTTTTGGAAGTTGCTTCATTTTTTTAGAGATTTGATTAACCAATTCCGCAATTTGCGTTAACGAATCGATATCATTGGCATCGACAGCCCGCTTCATCTCTGCTAAATCACCACCAACCGAAAAAACCTTACCAACTGCTTTAAATAAAATAAAACGAATATCTGGATTCTTCTCAGCTAATTCTAATGCTTCAAGGATTTCCTGACACATTGGAATGTTAAAACCATTTGAAACCTCAGGTCTATTTAAAATAATAGATGCGAGATCCTCTTCTACAGAATATATAATCGTTTCGAACACCATAAGCCGCCCCTTTACTAATTAGCTGTTCAAATTGTTTGATAGTTGAACTTATTTATTTTTATATTATTTTAGCACAACTACTTTGAGAAGTAAATTACATTTTCATAACAAAGTGTCTCAGCCGAAAGACTTACTTGATAGCAGTGCTGTTTTAGATTGTAACCAAGCCTTATCTTTGGTATAATTTAAAGTAAGTTTTGTAAAGGAGTCCACATGAAAGTAGTTAAATTTGGTGGTAGTTCGTTAGCATCTGCTACCCAGCTAGAAAAAGTATTCAATATTGTTAAAGAAGATGAAACCCGTCAATACGTGGTCGTTTCTGCTCCAGGGAAACGCAATGCTGAGGACACAAAAGTTACCGATGCCCTCATCAAGTATTATAAAGAATATACCAACGGAAAAGATACTAGTCAAAGTCAAGAATGGATTATTAATCGCTATCGTTCTATTACAGAGGAGTTAGACTTAAACGAGGAAATTATCGAAGAAATTGCTAGAGATATCATGTCCCTTGCAACACTTCCCAAATCCGATAACACCTTCTTATATGATACCTTCTTAGCAGCTGGAGAAAACAACAATGCGAAACTCATTGCAGCTTACTTTATAAAAAAAGGTTTAGAAGCAAAATATATCCATCCAAAAGAGGCAGGTATCTTTGTAACAAGTGAACCTTGCAATGCACGCATTCTGCCTTCTAGTTACGATAAGATTGAAGAACTCAGAAACCATAATGAAATTTTAGTAATCCCTGGATTCTTTGGAATTACTAAAGAAGGCCAAGTATGTACTTTTTCAAGAGGTGGTTCGGATATTACAGGATCTATTATTGCAGCCGGAGTTAAAGCAGACCTCTACGAAAACTTTACGGACGTCGATGGTATTTTTGCAGCTCACCCAGGGATTATTAAACAGCCACATTCTATTCCTGAACTAACCTATAAAGAGATGCGGGAATTAGCCTATGCTGGCTTTAGTGTCCTCCATGATGAAGCACTTGTTCCTGCATATCGTGGAAAAATTCCAATGGTAATCAAGAACACCAACAATCCAAAACATCCAGGTACCAAGATTGTGCTGAACCATACCAATGAATATGTTAAAGTTGTTGGAATTGCAGGAGACTCAGGATTTGTCAGCATTAATACCACCAAATACCTGATGAATAGAGAAGTCGGTTTTGGTAGAAAATTATTACAAATATTAGAAGATTTGAATATTAGTTGGGATCACATGCCAACAGGCATTGACGACTTATCAGTCATTCTCCGTTCAAAAGAATTAACCCCAATTAAAGAACAAGAAATTTTAAAACACTTGATTCAAGACTTACAAGTTGACCATGCAGAAATCGAACATGATCTTTCCATTATTATGATCGTCGGAGAGAACATGAAAAATCAAATCGGTGTTACTGCAACAGCGACAAAAGCACTATCAGAAAACAACATTAATATCCAAATGATTTCCCAAGGATCCAGTGAAGTTTCCATTATGTTTGTCGTCAATCAAGAACAAGAAAGACAGGCTATTAAAGCTCTATACGATGTTTTCTTTAAATAAGAAAAAAGGTTCGAAAGAACCTTTTTTAATTTATTAATAAAAGAGAAATAAAAAAACCCTTTCGGGTACTGACTCCGCCAGTAGGACTCGAACCTACGACATCATGATTAACAGTCATGCGCTAC
>CABREZ010000038.1 GCA_902470035.1 uncultured Streptococcus sp.
TTCCAAAGGTCTCCTTGAGCTGGCTAACCGTTCCATCAAAAATCTCTTGCCCCTTATCAATCATAAAAATCCGATCACAGAGTTGCTCAATATCACTCAAATCATGAGTAGTCAAGAGAATAGTTGTCTCTTCCTCCTGATTAATCTGGGTGATAGCACGTCGAATGTTATCCTTGACCGACACATCCAAACCAATAGTCGGCTCATCTAAAAAGAGAACTTTGGGATTGTGAAGCAAGGAAGCCGCAATATCCGCCCGCATCCGTTGACCTAGTGAAAGAGTCCGCACAGGATCCTTGATAAATTCCTTCAAATCCAAAACTTCATTCAAAAAGTCCATGCGCTTATGGAAAAGCGAGTCCGGTACATCATAAATCTCTTTCAAAACCGTGTAGGTCTCTTGCAGTGCCAAATCCCACCATAGCTGGGTGCGTTGCCCAAAAACAACCCCAATATCCTTGACATAATCTTGGCGATTGTCCTGCGGAATCTTGCCATTAATCCGACAAAAACCAGATGTCGGTTTCAAAATACCTGTCAGCATTTTGATGGTGGTTGACTTCCCAGCACCATTTGCCCCGATAAATCCTAAAATCTGCCCTTTTGGAACTTCAAAAGTTAAATCCTTGACCGCTTCAAAGGTCTGCTTTTCAGGATGAATAAAGGAGCGCAAGGCTCCCTTTAACCCCGGCTCCTTAACTGTCTTCACAAAATTTTTCTGAAGATGTTGCACTTCTATCATTGCCATATCTATCTCCCTATCGTAAGAAGCAACATTGTATTTTTGACTACAAATATTCTAAATCCTTACTTTCTACACTTTTTCAATATTATTACAGAGGGCTTTATACCAACCTATTATAATCTAATAAAAAAAGGAATGCAAGCGTTTGCTTATTGATTATGAAATTAGAGATTTCTCTCTTAAAATGAAACTTTTAATCAAAAATTCTGTTAAATAGTTTCCTTAAGACACCAAAAAACCTGCCCTTAGGGGCAGGCTACGAATTGTAAAAAGGCAAACTATTTTGATCAATCTCCATCATAATCTCCTAATATTAACTCAACAATTTAATTATATCATGTAAAAACTATATTGCCCCTTCAAACAAAAAATTAATACTAGAAATGAGTGAATTGTTTTGTTTACATTAAACACTTTTCCAAATAAGAGAACCAAAAAAAGACCTACCCTTACGGATAAGCCTTCTTACATGTTTATTTCTTTATTCAATCACTTGAGTTTCAGCTAATTTCTTGTACCAATGTGCAGATTTCTTAGGATAACGTTCTTGTGTATCGAAATCAACGTAGAAGAGTCCGTAACGTTTTTCATAACCATTAGACCATGAGAAGACGTCCATGAGTGACCAAATGAAGTAGCCTTTGACGTTTGCACCATCGGAAATCGCATCAGACAAGACTTCCAAATGTTGTTTCACATAATCGATACGGCCATCATCGTAAACAGTGTTGTCCACAAACTCATCTTTGTAGCCCAGTCCGTTTTCAGTGATGTAGATTTTCTTATAGTTTGGATAATCCGCCTTCACACGCATGATCTGATCATATAGCCCTTGAGGATAAATGATCCAGTCCCAGTCAGTGCGAGGTACATAGTCAGGAGCTACACGACGACCAACACCTTTAATTTGGTACTTAGAGCTTCCTTTTTCCCCTTTACCATTGTGGATGATTTCAGTTTCACCATCAAATGCTTCCATCCAATCACTCATGTAGTAGTTAATTCCAAGGAAGTCATTCAGGTCTTTAGCTGCTTCAAGTGCCACAAAGTCTTCGTCTCGAAGATCCAACTCACCACCATTAACTGAAAGAATGTGGTTTACACCTTCCATGGTTTTATCGGAATAGTGTCCAAGGTAGGTTGCATCTAGAATAAACTTGTTATGGATGATATCTTCCAATTCAGCCGCCCGAACGTCTGCTGGATTTTCTGGATCCAACGGATACTTAGTTGGAAGGGCGTGAACAACTCCAATTTCACCTTCATACCCTTTGTCTTTATACAATTTCACAGCACGCGCATGAGAAACCATCATATTGTGGTGTGATTGGAACACTTTGGCAAGATCATACTGAATGCCTGGTGGGAATTTACCGACTAAGTATTGACCATCACCGATTGGGCCAATTTCATTGAAGGTTGTCCAATAGTTGACTTCTGGGAATTCTTCAAAACAGAAGGCTGCATAATCAACGAAATGGTCCATATTCTCACGATTCAAGAAATCTCCATTTGAGTGAAGAGCTTCTGGTGTATCAAAGTGATGGAGGGTTACAAAAGGTTCTACATTGTGCTTGTGGCATTCATCAAATAAATTATGATAAAACTCGACACCTTTAGGATTTACCTCACCATATCCTGTCGGAAAAATCCGTGACCAAGCGATTGAAATACGAATACCATTGACGCCATACTCTTCTGCTAGTTTGAGGTCAACTGGATATTTATGGTAGAAATCGCTTGCTGGTTCTGCTGTATACCAATAGTTATCAGCTAAGTATTTGTCCCAAGCAACTGGTCCTTTTCCGTCAGTATGGGTAGCTCCTTCTGCTTGATAGGCAGCCGTTGCCCCACCAAAAATAAAATCTTTAGGAAGTGTTTTTGTCATTTTTTCACCTATTTCTTGATTGGATAAAATGAAAAGTGAGGGGAGAGGAGTTAGTGAGCCATCCATCTCCATCTCACTTCTTGTTCCAAGCCACCGAATTGTGACATGAGGAGGTAAAAACGATATATTTTTACCGACGAATTAACAAGTCGATTAGGAAAATCGCCATAGCGATTTCCGTTACGATAGGAGACTGTTTCACAGTCCCTATCGTTAATCGAATTGAGCTTGAACGAATGCGAGAGCGCCTTTACCATCACGAGTCAACTTGATGTATTGAGCTCCTTCAGTCTTAGCCAATTTGATGCCTAGTTTATCTGTTTCAGCCTTCATATCTTCGAAGTTGGAAGCAACCTGAGGCGCCAAGATAACAAGGTCAAATTCTGGCAACATTTCACGGTGGGCTCCATAGCCACCTGCTGCAGCTTTAACTGGAACTTTATACTCTTCTGCGGCTTTATTCAAAGCATTGGCAAGAAGACCACTTGTTCCTCCACCCGCACAAAGAACGAGGACGTTTGTTTCTTCAGTAATTGTATTTTGTGCTGATTCTACTCCAGCTTTTGCAAGAATAGCATCTGCTTTTGCAGTGTTAAAGTTTGCAGCTACTTTATCTTTTAATTCATCATTAGCTTTACCTGAACGTTCTTCTTCAAGAATTTGTTCATCATAAACCTTGAGGAATGGATAGTAGATAGCAATATCTACTACAATTAACAATGCTGCAAGAGCGAATGATAAGAACTGGAAGTTTGTACCAAGAACAATACCAAGAGGTCCTGGTGTAGTCCATGGAAGGTTGGCAGTAAATGAGTTCATGCCAAGTGTTTCAATAAAGAACTTAAAGATCCATACGTTTGCAATTGGTGCAAAGATGAATGGGATAAAGAAGATCGGGTTCAAAACAAGTGGTGCACCAAACAAGATTGGTTCGTTTACACCAAAGAATGTAGGAACTACTGAAGCGCGTCCAATAGCACGATTTCGTTTCGATTTACATAACCACATAAACATGAATGGAACCACAAGAGTTGCCCCTGTACCACCCATAGTAACGATAAACATTTGTGTACCAGATGTAAGGATCTTATCAGCGTGCATACCTTGTTGAAGAAGGTTCAAGTTGACTTCAGCATTTGCATAAGTGATCGCTGCAATCGCAGGCTCAACGATAGATGGGCCGTGAATACCAATAAACCAGAAGAATGCAAAGGCACCGAAAATAATCGTAATACCAACATAACCGTCTGCTGCTGAGAATAGAGGCGCAAGAAGAGTACCAATAGATTCAGCTACTGTTACACCAAGACTACCCTTCACAATCAGTTCAAGTCCATAAAGGAGAACGACAGATACAGTGAATGGGATCAAGTCTTTAAATACTTGAGAGATATTTGGTGGAACTTCGTCTGGCATGCGAATAGTAACATTATTTTTCACGCAGACTTTGTAAACATTAACGGTAACGAAGGCTGCAATAAAGGCTGTCAAAAGACCTTTTGTTCCCATGAAGGCAGTCAGGAAACCTCCTTCTTTCGCTGGTTCAGCTGCCATTAGAAGGAAACCAACCATAGATGCCAACATGGTTGACAAGAAGTTGATCTGGTTTGTTGCAGGTAAATCACGGTTGACAGAATCTGTCAAAGCTTTGGCTGTGGTTCCACCTACGAAGAAAGCCAGAATTCCCATCGAATAGCTATAAGGTGTCATCAAGAAATTCTCAATTTCTTTTGACCAATGGAAGCCCCACGCATTTGGGACGTAAGCAATCAATATAAAGATAGACGAGAATAAGATCACAGGCATCCCCGCGATAAATCCATCACGAATCGCACGCAAATATTTATTACGAGAAATCTTCTCGAAGAAAGGTTTTCCTTTCTCAATTAATTCAATTAATTTATGCATTATTTAGCTCCTCTTTTGTATAGTTCAATGAGATGATGAATCACATCTTTTAATAGGATCGTTGTCATTAAGTGGTCCTGTCCATGCATCATGGTAATGCTGTAGGGGAGGTCTTCTCCTGCTGCTTCTTGCGCTAGCATAGTTGTTTGAGACTTGTGAGCCTCTGCGATACAGCTTCCTGCTTCTTCTACCAAGCTTTCCGCTTGAGCGAAGTCACCCTTCTCAGCCGCCTTGAGGGCCTCCAAGAGTTTAGAACGAGCATCCCCTGCATACGCAACGATCTCAAAACCTAATAGTGTCATTTCTTCTTTGGTCATGACCAATTCCTCCAATTTGAATTTCTTAATTTTTAAAAGTTGTTACAATAAGCGTTGAATGTGCAAGACCAGATAGACCCGTTCACTCTTGTACAAGTCAACCCCGGTCTCCCTAGAAATCACATCATAAATCTTGGAACCAATCTCAAAGGCTTTGGGATAGGAGCTTTTGATATGTTCCTCCATATCTAGAAGCGATTGATTATCATCCCGATTGCGATCCAGGTAATCCAAGAAGTAGTTAAGATGAATCATGAAACGATCATAAAAGTTGTTGTTGGTCTCGGTTCGTTTGATTGAATAACTATCCAAAACCTCTTCCACAGCTTTTAAGATTTCTTTGCGCTGGTCCATGGAATCCACGACCTCCACTCCATTTTCACCTTCTGCATTGATGAAATGATAGGCGATACGAGTGACCTCATCTTCAGGGAAGCTAGTTGTGAGCTTCTCCCGATAGATATCAACTGCCTCTTTAGCAATCTCAAAAGCCACTGGGTAGTTTTCTGAGATATCCAAAAGATTACTTTCCTTATACCTGCCTTGAGTCACTGCCTGGTATGAGCAAAACATGTGGTCGGTCAAGGTCACATAGATATATTCTTGAACGGGGTAGTGATACTTTTTGCTCAAGTAATCAATCATCTCGTAGGTCACTGTGATGAAGTCTAATGGAACATCTTTTAACAGGGTCATAAAGTTCTCTCGGGATTCCTCTGTTTTCATCCGAAAGAGCTTTTCTACCTTTTCTTTAGGGACTAGGTCGCCCTTCTTTTTGCCAAAAATAATTCCTTTTCCAATGACAATCAGTTCTTCCCCTTTGTCATTCCTCACCAGAGCAACATTGTGATTGAGTGGATTTAAAATCCGATACATGGTACTCTCCTTGCTAGTTTATTTAAGGTTAAGGGTATAAAAAATGACCACAAATGAGATCAGAGAAGTTCCTCCCCGATTCATCTGTGATCATGCGTAATCTAACTTACTAACACTCACCTTGTATTCACTTATGGATTAAGTATAGCACACGCTTTTGTTTTTGTAAACCCTTTCTTAACAACTTTTTAACTTTTTTGTTTTTTTCTAACAAATAGCTGTTTATCGTTGTATTCTCTGGGCTCTTCAAGGAAATTCGAACGCCCATCGTTAAAGGAGTGGTCTACACTGTTAAATACGCTCTTTCCAAGAAGTTGCGACTTGGTCCAAGACTTGGTTGAGTTCTTCAATGTTGCGACGACCTTCGGTACGCAACCATTCACGAGCTGCTTCTTCCCCATTCTTGATGTAGGCTTCTACAGATCCAGCCCAAGTTGCACGGCCACAAAGAACTCCATTAATGTTCGCTCCTGCTTCATGGGCAAAGACTAAAGTTTCTTGGAAGAGTTTAGCAGAAACACCTGCACTTAAGTAGATGTATGGAAGGTTAGTTGCTGCTTCTTGTTCTTTAAAGAAGGCTGCAGCTTCTTCACGACTGTGCACAATTTCTCCATCGCCAAAACCTTCTACGTATTTGACGTTGACAGGAACTTCTACTTTCAAAACATCGATGTTAAAGCGTGGGTCTGAGAAGACTTTCATCGCTTCGATGACTTTGCGAGGTTTCACTTTAGCGTATTCTACAGAACCTGCATCAGCGATTGTTTCATCGTAAGCCAAGATTTCAAGGAAGAATGGAATTTCTTCTGCCGCGCATTCTGAACCGATGCGTTCGATGTAGGCTTGTTTTTCTTGGTTGAGTTCATCAGCACTATCCACATCATAGTAGAGCAAGAATTTCACTGCATCTGCACCTTGTTCTTTGATGCGTTTAGCTGACCAAAGGTTGAGGCAGTCTGGCAGACGCTTGGTGCTTGAAGTGTCGTAGCCTGTTTTTTCATAAGCCAACAAGAGCCCTGCTTCCGCATCCAAAACCTTAGTCGCTGGAAGTCCATACTCAGGATCCAAGAGCATAGAAGATGCGAATGGTGTCAATTCTTCAGCCACTAGGACCTTCAACTCTTCCATTTGAGCAACGGTTGGTTCTGTGTCTTGATACTGAGCCATGAGGCGTTTCAAAGCGCCGCGTTGGTCAAAGGCCAAGGCTGAGATCACACCCTCTTTGGTGCTCAATTTTTCTAAATAGTTGCGTTTTTGTTCTGTTAATACCATCTTATACCTCTTTTACATTTATCTGTTGATACAAATCATCATAGCGATGAATATTGATATGGCCTGTCGTTGCTTCTTGAGCATTCAACATGCCAAGGACATTGGCTTTGGTTAAAAGTGCTTGGTCGTCTTCCTGATGATAGAGAGCTGAGGCAATCCCAGCAACTGTCGAATCACCAGATCCCACTGGATTAACCACTTCAATTTTTGGAATATCCACTTTATAGAAGACATCACCATGTTTGGCAAAGGCACCGTCAGCTCCTAGGGAGACGATGACCCAGTCAATCCCTTTAAACAAGTTAGATTGAAGGACCTCTTTTAATTGATCCAGATCCTTGGTCACCTCATAGCCCAAGAGTTGAGACAACTCTTCATTATTGGGCTTGATAACCGTTGGTTTAATAGGAGCTGCTAGAGCTTTTTCCAAGGAAACACCTGAACAATCAAGAACAACTGGTTTTTCTGCCTTCTTAGCACGCTCGACTAATTTCACATAATAATCAACTGGTAAACCAGCTGGTAAACTTCCTGAGATAGCAACAACTGCTACATCTGGAAGCAAGGCTTCATAGTGATCAAGAAAGGCTTGCCCTTCTTCTTCAGAAACAGACGGACCTTTTTCCAGGATTTCAGTTTGTTGTCCTTCGTGAAGGATCGCAATACAATTCCGGGTCTCCCCTTGAATTTCAAAGAATTCTTTGCCGATTTCCTGATCCAGATGGTCCAAGATAAATTGACCTGTTGAACCACCAATCAGACCAGTCGCTGAGACAGGATCTCCAATCTCTGCTAGGACCCGTGTGACATTGAGTCCCTTACCACCTGCGGTTTTGCTTACCTTGTCAACTCGATTGACCGTATCCAAGTGTAAAGTTTCTAATGGATAGGAAATGTCGATTGAAGGGTTCATGGTTACCGTTAAAATCATAGACTCACCTCTTAGTCGTGGTATTCACCACGATCCCATTTTTCAAGGAATTCTGTGAAGAAGTCTGCATCCTCTTGGTGATCATTATGAGTTTCCAAATGTTGAATCTTGGCAATCAATTTCTTATTTTCTTCACTTGGTTTGTATTCTGCATGAATGAAGGCTTCAATGATATCACACATGAGCAACTCACCAGTTACTTTCCCACCAAAACCAATCACATTCGCATTCAACTCTTCTTTCGCATAAAGGGCAGTTGTCATATCACGTACCAAGGCTGAACGGACACCCGGAACCTTGTTAACCGCGTTGTTAATTCCAACGCCAGTTCCACAGATACATACGCCAAGATCTGCTTGACCACTCACTACTGCTTCCCCAACCTTCTTCCCAAAAATTGGATAGTGGGTGCGCGCATGGTCATAGGTTCCGAAGTCAAGGACTTCATAGCCTTTTGATTTCAAAAATTCAGAAACAGCCATTTTTTCATTTGTGACAATATGGTCACATCCAATTGCAATTTTCATTCGTTTACTCCTCCCCTTAGCACATCTTGTTAAGCATATCGACACGGATTTGGTGGCGACCGCCGTCATACTTACCGTTTACAAAACCTTTAGCAATATTTTTGGCCAATTGATCACCCACTATTTGAGCCCCCATGGTGATCATGCGAGAATTGTTGTGGCCACGAGTCATGTAAGCGGAACGCTCATCTGAAACCTCTGCTGCAACCATTCCTTTAATTTTAGTTGCGACCATAAATGGACCAGCTCCGTAAGCGTCAATAACAATACCCAGATTATCTTCTGCTTGTTTCACTTCTTTTGCAACAGCTAAGGTCACATCGACAAAGTCTTGCCCTTCTTCTGTCACGTCCACGACTTGGAAACCTTCTGCTTCCAAATATTCTTTGACTACTTCTTTTAAGCGAATACCTGCTGCATCCGCACCAACTACAATTGCCATATGCTTCTCCTTTTTGCATTTCCGTCAACAAAGAAAGTTCTCCTCTTTCTTCATTCGACTTCGTTTTGTTATTCACAAACACAGTATAGCGCTAATTTTGTTTGTTGTCAACTGTTTTTGTTTATTTTTTTCATTTTTCTTTATTTTATATTATTTTTTAGCCCTAAATTGTTTGTAATAAACAAAAAAAGAGAGAATCGCTCTCTCTTTTCAGTTTATTATTTATACAATCACACGTGTATATTCCTCTAATTCTTCATGTGCTTTCTCAGATGCATCGTCCGTTATCACCGCAGTTACTTTTTTCAAGGAACAGATAGAGGTAAAGTCTTCCTTGCCAATCTTGGAGGAGTCAATCAGTAGATAGGCTTCGGAAGAACGTTCTAAGGCTAACTTTTGCGTATAGGCTTCTTCAAAAGAAGAGGTCAGAACGCGTCCATCCACAATGCCATTCCCACTAAAAAACATCTTGTGGAAGTACATTCTTTCCATGAGAGTGTTCGTTATCTCGCCGACAAAAGCTTGACTGGTTTCTCGAAGCTCCCCTCCTAAGAGGATTACCTTAAAGGTATCACTTTTCTTCTTTAACAACTCTTGGAAAATCGGCAGACAGTTGGTCACCACACGCAATTCCTTATTATTAATAGCTTCGGAAAGAACTTCAACAGAGGTTCCCGGTCCAAGGAAGATACTCTCACCTTCTTTTATCAGTTCGCTAGCTTTCTTCGCTACCTCACGCTTAGCTAGAATATTCTTGAGTAACTTCTCTTCATGGGGAAGCTCTCGCGAAGGGAGGAATTGGTTACTTTTGGCTCCATTTCGAACACGAATAAGGAGCCCTTGCTTTTCCAATTCAATCAAATCCCGACGGACGGTCATATCCGACACCTGCATACTTTCCATGATGTCTTGAACATAAACGGTTCCAGCCTTATTGACCAGATTGATAATCTCATTCAGTCTTTCCTGTTTTTTCATTTCCTACCTACTTGCATCGTTTTTGTTTATTATAACCTTAAACTGTCAGAATCGCAATCATTTTTTGTTTGAAACAAACATTTTTCAGAAAAAGAGAAATCAAAAAAGGCTTATCCTTACGGATAAACCTCTGGTTAATAACGTTTCAAGCAAGATTAAGCTTTGTTTTCGCTACCAAATACGTCGATACGTTCTTCAACTGAAGCTGTGATTGCTTCGAATCCTGGTTTCAAGAATTTACGTGGGTCGAAGAGTTTCTTCTTGTCGTATTCTGCTTCATTTGCTTCGTATTCAGCAACAAATTTACGTGTTGCGTTAGCAAATGCGATTTGACATTCAGTGTTAACGTTAACTTTAGCAACACCAAGTTTGATAGCTTCTTGGATTTGATCATCAGGAATACCTGATCCACCGTGCAATACGATTGGGAAGTTAGGAACAGCTTCTGTCAATTTTTGCAAGTGGTCAAGGTGAAGACCTTTCCAGTTTGCTGGGTAAGGACCGTGGATGTTACCGATACCTGCAGCCAAGAAGTCGATTCCTGTAGCAACCATTGCTTTAGCATCTTCGATTGGTGCCAATTCACCTTTACCAACGATACCGTCTTCTTCACCACCGATTGTACCAACTTCAGCTTCAACTGAGATACCTTTAGCGTGAGCTTTTTCTACAACTTCTTTCGCCAATTTAAGGTTTTCTTCAACTGGAAGGTGTGATCCGTCGAACATGATTGAAGTGTAACCAACTTCGATACACTCAAGAGCATCTTCATAGTGACCATGGTCCAAGTGGATTGCAACTGGTACAGTGATACCCATTGCTTCAACAAGGTTAGCGATCATGTTGCGAGCTACTTTGTAACCACCCATGTATTTAGCAGCACCCATAGAAGTTTGGATCAAAACTGGAGCTTTTTTAGCTTCTGCTGCACGCAAGATAGCTTGAGTCCACTCAAGGTTGTTTGTGTTAAATCCACCAACTGCGTAACCATTGTCACGAGCTGCTTGGACAAATTTTTCTGCTGAAACGATTGCCATTAGTAGTAGGCCTCCTCTAATTTATTGTGGTTAAACCACTTACATTGTTTATTTTATCACTTTTTCATTGAAAATGCTAGCTTTTCCTGAAGCTTTAAAGCGTTTTCTTCTCTTTCAAGCATTCTTTCTGCTAAATGAACAAGAAAAAAGACAGCCGAAGCTGTCTTGGTTATCTGATGCGGAGAGAGGGACTTGAACCCTCACGACCTAAAGCGGTCACAGGATCCTTAGTCCTGCGCGTCTGCCAATTCCGCCATCCCCGCGATTGAGTACCTTACTAGTATATCAATCTTCTACTTTCTTGTCAAGATTTTTTTCAAACTTTTTTCAAAGTTTGAACTTTATTACAGGGCAAGAAGAGCATTGGCTCCTTCACTTCACTCGCCTGTTCAGATGTTGACAAATCTTCTTTACTGAAGGGCTTCTTTATGGGACTGGAATTGTCTCACTGGTGGTAACCAGATATTTTTCAAATTCTAAATCAGGCATGCAAGAGGCCAAATCTTCCCTGATTCGATTGAGTGCTTCCAAGCGCGTCTCTACAGAGGTCTCTCGATTCCCCTGGATGATAAAGAGGACATTGCGGGTAGTCTCCTCCATCTTATAGCCCTCACCATCTCTCACATCTAGCCAGGCCATAATACCTTGTTGATCTCGGTAGACCGGATCGGTTTCACTAACATGCTTTTCTGTTGATAAGATAGGCAAAAAGGTATCCTCTCTTTGACTAATCGTAAACTCAATGGGTCCCTGTATCTTATCCAAATCATGCCCTCCGATGGCTAGAAAGGAACGAAGACATTCAACATTATAGATATCAATCACACTATTGATCGTCGGAAGGAAGCCTCGACTTTGGATATTCTTAATCAAAGCAAGAATTGTCGGCGGGTTCTTCTTGACACTTCGTCCCACTTCCTTCAGCAAGTCGATATAGCCTTGTACAACTGCCTCCTCTTTCACCGAGCTAAGATCACAATTTAAGGCCCAAGCTTCCATCTCCTTCTTTTTAGATAAAAAATCTGCAGATAGGGGAGCTTGCGGATCCACCTGTTTGGCCACTCCGATTACAACTGTCTCAATCCCCAAATCCACCAAACTTTGATCAAGTATCCAGTCCATATCTCCTTCCTCCTTCTGCGTTAGGTCAGACTCACACCCTCATTATACTCCTCCTTGAACCATCCTTCAAGTAAAGAAAGAGAGTTGGACAGAAATCGGTAATTCGTTAGAATTCGATTTCGTCGTCCAACCTCCGCACAGTTGAGTAGGGCTATAAAAGCTGATGAAATCAGCGTAGTAGAGTCCACTCAACCACTGCGTCTTGCTCG
>CABREZ010000039.1 GCA_902470035.1 uncultured Streptococcus sp.
AAATAAAAGATTAGTCATTTTGATCAATACCCTTCTCTTTGTAATCATTGGCATTTATCTGAAGAGTTTAAAGGATAATGTATACTTTGGTTTCTTGGGAATTATTGCAATACCTTGTAGCCTTTATAGTTTTTATAGGCTTAGTTTGGAAATCAAGAAGGATTAGATACTTAACTATACAAGTTAAAAAACTATTCTTACTAATATTAAAGTATATACATGCGAGATTTCTAAAGGATGAAGTTATGTCAGTAATCTACTCAAAAGTAAAAATGTTAAATAATATTTTTGAAGCTTGTAAATTGGTAAGAAACTTTATTAGTATACAATTGGTGAGATAAAAAATAGAATTCAAAAGGGAGAAATTTTATTAGAATGTGATTATCTTGATTTAGAGGAATTAATAAAAATGAAGGAGCTCTTAGCCAGCCTAAAAGAATTAGGTGCTCAAATATATTTATACAAAGGCAATCACGAGGTAAATATGGACTTCCTTAGTAATACAATTGAGTCTTACAAAGGAATTACTGAGGACAGAGAAAAAAATAGATGAACTTATGTTTTCTGATGAGGACTAGTTAACTCATAATTCTACATAAATTTATCATATCTAAATCATATAATAAGTTCTAATAAGAGAAACCATCCAATTCAAATGGATGGTTTTCACTTTTTGTACTCGTTTTTGTTATACTTAATATACACTGATTTTTCAATCCAAAAAGGAGTAGTTATGAATCATCGAATCGCCATTTTATCTGATATCCACGGAGATACAAGAGCCCTAGAGGCAGTGATTGCGGATGCGCGTGCTCTAGGCGCGACGGAATACTGGCTTTTAGGGGACATTTTGCTACCGGGACCTGGACGAGAGGACCTTTTTGACTTGCTGGATGCGATTCCGATTACAGCTGCTGTTCGAGGAAATTGGGACGATTGTGTCCTAGAGGCTTTGGATGGCGAGTACGGTCTTGAGGATCCGCAGGAGATTCAGCTTCTTCGTCTCACTCAGTACCTCATGGAAGGACTGGATCCTAAACGGATCGATTGGCTTCGTTCCCTTCCATTGGTAGAGAAGAAGGAGGTCAACGGCATTCGCTTTTCACTGAGTCACAACTTGCCAGAAGAGAATTATGGTGGGGACTTGCGTCCAGCAAATGCGACGGAGAACTTTGATCAATTGCTGGATGACCAGACAGATATGGCCATCTACGGGCATGTCCACAAGCAGTTGCTTCGTTATGGCAGTCAGGGCCAGCAGATTCTTAATCCAGGGACTATTGGCATGCCTTATTTTGACTGGGAACCAATTCAAAACCACAGAGCCCAGTATGCTCTGATCGATGTCGAAGAAGATGGGGTGACCAACCTGCAATTCCGTAAGGTGGCCTATGACTATGAAGCAGAGCTTCAAGATGCCAAGGACAAGGACCTTCCCTTTATTGAGATGTACGAAGAATTGAGACGCGAGGATAACTATCGGGGTCATAACATCGAGCTCCTAACTTCCTTGATTGAACAACACGACTATCTAAAGGAGGCTAATGCTTTCCTTCAGTCTATAAAAACGCATAAGGGGTAAGAAACAGAGAAATGGGATTAACTGTTGATCAGCATAGAGAACTTGTGGTAAATGATATCCGACAAGCCCTTCAACATGTTTTTGGTGAGCATTTCGAAATTGTAGACATAGAAACGACGGCCCGGAGTGCTTATGGTCCGACTTTTATTCTTGAGATTCATCTTGAAGAATATAAGACAACAATAAATATTTTGGTTGAAGATAACGATGTATCACTCCTCTGGGGTCCTGAAAGATTCGGGGTGGAGTTTTTGTATGATCGAGATCGTTTTCGAGATAGCTTCGGAAAGATCAAAGCTTATCTGGATCAACCTGGCCTTATGTTTTCTGAAGAACTGACTCCTGATAATCTCTTAAAAAAGCGTTTCCTCCTTAAAAGAATGATAGAATCTACCTTTGAGGGAATAGCAAAAATAGACTACTGGAGAAGACCCTTCGAAAAAAATGAGCCCTTTAGGGTTCTCTTTACTTGTCTGTTGCCTTATTATCCGGCTTTTTTTAGCCTTGAGATAGCGGGTCAGCAGTTTGTCCTTGGAGAGTTAGACCCGGCAAGGTCTGGAATAGAAAGACAAGACTTCCCATTTCCTCAGCCGATTGATCTAACTGTTTCCAATATGACTTCTTTCTTGGAATGGTTTAAAGATAGTCTAAAAGGGAAACTAGAAAAGAATACTTCCACCGATACGCTTTCTGGTTTAATTCTCCCTCTTGATCCTGCTACAGTTGAAGAGAATATTTCTCAAGTACAAGAGATAATCCGATCGACGTTTACAAAGGACGTTTCTTTTATGGAAGCGAACAAACTGGTTAAGTCTAAGACATTTTATGGAGTTGATTTTGCGGTTGCATCTGATTTTTATGGAGCCATTTTTTCGATAAGCTTGATTGGGCGATACTTTTGTCTTAAAGTGGTGGAGCCGGATAAACCAGACAAGAAATACAATTGGATGATCAATGGCTTTCCTTATCTGCTGACGGAAGAAAACCTTAGCAAAGTCATCAGGGAAGCAGAGGCCTATTTTGCTAGACAGCAAGAACCAGTTGAAAAGAAAGTAGGGTCAACTGAAAACAATAGTGAAATAAAACCAAGCACCCAAGCTCTGGTAGAAGTAGACCAAGCTAAGGAGAAAGAAGAGGCACTCAAAAAAGAGTATTTAGGATTAAGAAAACTCTGGAAAGTCCAATTCCTGATTTTCTGTCTTTTGATGATTGCTGTCTTCGCCCTAGAAGTGTATATGGGGGGAGCTGGCTATAAGGCCTTTAAGATGAAAATTAAGTATAGTTGGATTTCTGTCCATAGTTTTTCATTTCTCTTTCTGACCTTGTATGCATTGTTGACCCTCTTTCCGACCCAAAAGAGAGTCTATGAGCTCTTACCTCAAAACCCTAGTTGGAGATCTCTTTCGACCAAGGGAGTTCGATTGCCTAAGAAGGAAACTGGCTGGGCCTCTTTGGTGATCTTGATTTTGCTTCTTCTGGGGACTATGGATTTCCTCGGTCGCAAGCCGGAACCAAAGGTTGAAAATCCGTTGAACTATCAAGAAATCAACAAACTCTATGAGGAAGAAAGAAATTCTCACTACGACGACATCATCAACAAAATCCAAGACTCTAGTGGTCAGTTCTTTGAAAAAGAAAGTCCTGCATCGAAATAATTTGAACCCGTAGAAGTGAGAGTGGCCTAGTGGAAAAGGAAACAGGGTCCTCAATGAAAAAACTCTGCAAGCTCTTTCATTTTGTGTTAAAATAGAGGTAATAGAATTAGAAAAGGAAGTTGACTATGAAATTCCTAGAACTCAACAAAAAACGTCATGCGATCAAGCATTTTACAGACCAGCCGGTCGATCCAAAGGATGTACGGACAGCTATTGAAATTGCGACCTTGGCTCCAAGTGCGCATAATAGCCAACCATGGAAATTCGTGGTCGTTCGTCAGAAAAATGCGGAATTGGCTAAACTAGCCTATGGTGGGAACTATGACCAAGTCATGGAAGCACCTGTGACCATCGCTCTCTTTACGGATACCGATTTGCAACGTCGGGCTCGGAAGATTGCGCGTGTCGGTGGGGTCAAAAACTTCACAGAGGAGCAGTTGCAATACTTCATGCAAAACCTTCCTGCAGAATATGCTCGCTACAATGAACAACAGATTAGCGATTACTTGGCATTGAATGCTGGATTGGTCGCAATGAACTTGGTATTGGCCTTGACAGACCAAGGGATCGGCTCAAACATCATCTTTGGCTTTGACAAATCAAAAGTCAATGAAGTCTTGGAAATCGAAGAGCGTTTCCGTCCAGAACTCTTGATCACAGTCGGTTACGCAGCGGAGAAGGTAGAACCTAGCTACCGCTTGCCAGTAGACGAAATCATTGAAAAACGCTAATAGAAACTGAAAGAACCGGATGGTCCTCGTCTCGTACGATACAAGTCCGGTTTTCTAGAATCCTTTGGTAGACTGGTGGACAGTCGCTGATGGGATTCTGGAGGATTCAATTTAAATCGAAATAACGGAGGAATGCATGACAACAATTGACTTTAAAGCAGAAGTAGAAAAACGTCGCGAAGAAATGATGGCTGACCTTTTCAGCCTCTTAGAAATCAACTCAGAACGGGATGACAGCCAGGCGGATGCGACTCACCCTTATGGACCTGGACCCGTCAAAGCCCTTGAGAAATTCTTGGAAATCGCTGAGCGTGATGGCTACGAAACAACCAACGTGGATAACTATGCTGGACACTTCACCTTTGGACAAGGGGAAGAAGAGCTCGGGATCTTTGCCCATATGGACGTGGTCCCTGCTGGTAGTGGCTGGAACACAGACCCTTACAAACCTGAGATTATCGATGGTAAGCTCTATGCGCGTGGTTCATCTGATGACAAGGGGCCTACAGTAGCTTGTTACTACGGTTTGAAGATTATCAAGGATTTGGGATTGCCAGTATCTAAACGCGTGCGCTTTGTGGTAGGTACAGATGAAGAATCTGGCTGGGGCGATATGGATTACTATTTCAAACATGTCGGTCTTCCTGATCCAGACTTTGGCTTCTCTCCAGATGCGGAGTTCCCAATCATCAACGGGGAAAAAGGAAACATTACTGAGTACCTTCACTTCGGTTGTCAAAATACAGGTCAAGCGCATCTTCATAGCTTCACCGGTGGCCTTCGTGAAAACATGGTACCAGAATCAGCGACAGCAGTCGTTTCTGGCCAATTACCAGATCTAGCTAGTCTCTTGGAGGCCTTTGCCAATGAACACCAACTTCGTTATGAAGTGGCAACAGAGGATGACGGTAAATTTAAAGTCACCATTATCGGGAAATCTGCCCACGGCTCTACACCAGAAGCTGGAATCAATGGAGCAACTTACTTGGCTCTCTTCTTGAACCAGTTTGACTTCGGTGGAGATGCCAAAGCATACTTGCAAGTGTCAGCATCTCTTCTTCATGAAGACTTTGCTGGAGAGAAGCTTGGCATTGCCCATGTGGATGAAAAGATGGGGGCTCTCAGCATGAATGCTGGTGTCTTCAACTTCGACGAAAACAGCTCAGATAACACCATCGCCTTGAACATTCGTTACCCTAAAGGAACAGATCCAGAAACCATCAAAGCTGGACTTGAAAAAGTAAAAGGAGTGGCATCCGTTAGCTTGTCAGCCCACGGCCACACCCCTCACTATGTTCCAATGGAAGATGAATTGGTCTCAACGCTTTTGCGTGTCTATGAAAAACAAACCGGACTGAAAGGTCATGAGCAAGTAATCGGTGGCGGAACCTTTGGTCGTCTATTAAAACGTGGGGTTGCCTTCGGTGCCATGTTCCCAGACTATGTGAACACCATGCACCAAGCCAATGAATTTGCGGATGTAGAAGATCTCTACCATGCAGCTGCAATCTACGCAGAAGCCATCTACGAACTCATCAAATAAGATGCTACTCAGCCGGCACTTGCTAGCTGAGTTTTTGCTTAGAGGAGGAGAAATGGAGCAACTGGAGCGGATCAAAGAGGCCATCATGGCCGATCCACAAAACAAAAACTATACGGATAAAGGGATTGAGCCCTTGTTTGCGGCACCAAAGACTGCTCGGATCAATATCATAGGACAGGCACCTGGTCTCAAGACCCAAGAAGCGGGCCTCTATTGGAAGGACAAGAGTGGGAACCGCTTAAGGGAATGGTTGGGAGTCGATCAAGAGACCTTTTACCATTCGGGTCTATTTGCGGTCATTCCCATGGACTTTTATTTCCCAGGGCATGGCAAGTCAGGGGATCTGCCACCTCGCAAGGGCTTTGCGGAAAAGTGGCACCCTCTGCTCCTTAAGGAGTGTCCGGATATTGAGTTGACTCTCTTGATCGGCCAGTACGCCCAAGCCTACTATCTCCATGAGAAGGTCAGTGGCAAGGTGACTGAGCGGGTGCGCCGATACAAGGACTACCTGCCCGACTACTTCCCTCTGGTCCACCCTTCGCCTCGCAATCAGATCTGGATGGCCAAGAATCCCTGGTTTAAAGTAGAAGTGGTGCCCGCTCTCCAGGCACGGGTCCAGCAGATTATAGCAGAGTTTAATAAGTAATAATTAGTGATATTTACAGGTGGAGGTATTCTATGGATGCATATCAAAAAGTCAAAGCCAAATTGGATGAGCTCGGGATTGAATTTGATGTGGTGGAGCATCCACCAGCATTGACTACCGAGCAGGCCGATTCCTATATTGAAGGTCTCGAAGGGGTCCGGACCAAATCCATGTTTTTGACCAACAAAAAGAAAACACAGTACTATCTGCTCATCATGGATGACCAGAAACTCTTGGACATGGATGACTTCAAAGAGCAAGTAGGATCCAATCGGATCCGCATGGCTTCAGCTGAATCGCTAGCTGAAAAAATGCAATTACCAGCAGGGACGGTATCTCCATTTGGCTTGTTAAACAATGCAGAAAAAGATATTCTCGTCTATTTTGATCAGGACATTGTGTCGGAGGAAATCATGACCTTCCATCCGAACACCAATGAAAAGACAATCTTTATCAAAACCCAAGACCTATTCCGCTTTTTAGAATCCATTGATTTTAAATATGAAATACTAACCTTGCCATAGTGGCATCAAAAAGGAGAAATCATGAAAGAAATTCCATTTAATGACTTTTTAGCAAAGTACCAAGCAGGAGAAATTAACGTCGTAGATGTTCGCGAGCAAGAGGAATACGATGCACTTCATCTGAACGGAGTGACCTTACTTCCCTTATCAGTATTGGCAGAACGCTATTCAGAGCTGAACAAGGAGCAAGCCTATTATGTCATCTGCAAGTCTGGTCGACGCTCGGCCCGCGCCTGTCAATTTTTGGAAGAAGAGGGTTATGATGTGACCAACGTCCAAGGTGGCATGGATGCATTTGATTAGTTGTGATATCCCAACTAGTGAATTCCGGTAGAACATTGAATTCTAGCGAAAATTTTTATATAATATATCTGTATTTTATTTTATAAGGAGATTATTTTATGATCAAACAGGATTGGCTTGATTACTTTGAAGCTGTGAACGGTCGTTCAGCAACTGAAGCAGAGATCGCTCAAGCGTTGGCTGCAGGTGAGTTCCAAGAAGAACAGGTAGCCCAAGAAGCTTCACAATTTGTAGGGGCTCCAGTAGCTCCAGAGCAAGCAAACGCTGGTTTTGTTGCTGCTCCAGCAGCACCAGAAGGAGTAACTTCACAATTCGCTGCTGCACCAGAAGCGCCGGCTCAAGAAGCACCACAATTCGCTGCTGCACCAGAAGCGCCAGCTCAAGAATCACCACAATTCGCTTCTGCGCCAGAAGCGCCAGTGCAAGAGGCACCACAATACACTGCTGCTCCAGAAGTACCAGTACAAGAAGCGCCACAATACACTGCTGCCCCAGAAGGACCAGTGCAAGAAGTGCCACAGTTTAATGCTGCACCCGAAGCACCAGTACAAGAAGCACCACAGTTCAATGCTGCACCAGAAGCACCAGTCTTTGGTGCTCAACAAAATAGCTTCCAACAAGCGCCTCAACAACAGCCACAACCAGGATTTGGTCAACCAGCTCCAGGTCAAGGTTTCCAACAAGCACCTTATCCAGGGCAACCTCAACCAGGTCAATCTTATTATTCACAACCAAGTCAATTTGGTGTAGCTGTTGGTGGTTATTGGAATTGGTTCCTTTCAGCCTTGAAACGTCCATCGGCTGAGTATAATACAAAAGCTCTCAACGGAATCTTGCAATATGTCTTGACAGCATTTGTCTTGACTTTGGCAACTTTTTTCACAGCTAGTGGTTTTACAGGCGGATATGGAATGGACTTCCGTGCTTTTATGTTAACATTGATTTCACTGTTCTTTAGTATTTATGCTTTCCAAGTAACAGGATTCTTTGTCCGTCGAGTAGTTCTTCAAGACAAGGAATATAGTTATGGTCGTTCATTTGAAGAGTTTGGACGCTTATCCGTCTACAATTTACCACTTGCTCTGCTTGCTTTCTTAACAGGACTTATAAAAGTTTATGAATTTTATGGATTAGTAAACTACCTCATTTTCTTATTATTCTTTGTTGGGACTTGCTATGTAGTTCACCTAGGTTTGAACAAATCAAGCTTAAAAGCTGACAGATTTTTGCTTTTGGTGGCATCATCTATAATCGTGTTTCTCATTGCAATCTTTGTCCTTTATGTGAATGCTCGTATTTTAGAACAAGTAGCTGCAGGTTTTATTCCAAATACTCCAAGTTTCTCAAACTTTAGATTCTAGATATACCATGAAATGGAAGGTGGGGGATCCACTTTCCCTATTTTATAGTGAGGGAGAAAAGATTCATGCAAAAGAAATGGGTAGAATTATTTGAAAAAGTAATCGGTCGTAAACCGACTGCTGAAGAATTTATTGCTGGAAGAGAGACTGGCTTTGATTTTAAGGCAATCAAATCGATTGCGGGAGTAACGATTGACCAAGTGCCAACGGAACCTACAGGACTAGGAGACCAGGAACTGGTAGAGGATGTTGTAAATTCTCTTCAGATTGCTTGGGAAGAGCGCTTCATCGCCCTCTATGGACGTTTACCGCTTCCAGAAGAGATTGAATCTGCTCGAAGCCAGAACTTTGAAATCGTAGAAGGACCTGCTCCGACTATTGACTTGGAAGAGACTCATCAGACAACGCAGGTCTTCGCACCAGTGGAGAGTCCATTAGGGTTTCCAGAAAGCTTGTCCCAGCCAGTTGAAGCCATAGCGCCAGCAGAAGCGCCAGAGCAAGAAGAAGCTGTCAAGAAAGGCAAGAAAAAGAAAGAAAAGCAAGTCAAAAAAGGCAAGAAAAAGAAAGTCTTCTTCTTCAGTATTTTGGCTTTGTTGGTCTTGACCTTGTCTGGTCTAGGTTTTTACTTCTCATCAACAACCGGTCCACAGGTTACAGTAGATAAATTGGTTACGGCTATTGAACATAAGGATTATCGAGAAGTAGCTAGCATTCTTTCTAGTGACAAGGATAAGTGGACCAAGGAAGAAGCCCAAAGCTTACTAGATTATATGACTTCTCAGAAGATTGATGTCATTTACGAATTAGATCATATTGCCCAGTCTTCGAAAACGGGTAGTGTCAAGGATAAAAAACAGAATCTGCTGATCGGAATTGAGAAAGCGGATAAGAAATTCGGTATCTTCCAAGAATACCGCATCGCGACCTATCCACTTGAAGTCACAGCGACTACAAATCTGGAAGATGCGACGCTTAAGATGAGCGAAAAGACCTCGAGTTCTCTGAAGAAGAACCAAAGTACAAAACTTGGGAAGATTCACTTTGCACCACGAGACATGCAACTTGACGGTAAGACCGAAGTTGGAAAGATCTCTAGTGAGGTCAAGCTAGATCCAGCTCAAGCTTCGAAGAATAAGCTAGACTTGACCTTCAATTCGGAGAAACGTCTTCTCGAAATTGAATTCCCAGAGGAAGTCAGCAATCCAACGGATATCAAGGTAGCCGTGAATGGCAAGGAAGTCGGCACAAGTACCCTATTTGAAGTCGATGTCGTAGCCCATCAAGAAATCGAGGTCCATGCAGTCTTTAGTCTCAACAATGAGAGCTATACAACTGAAAAGGCTAAGGTTACGATCGGTGAAACTCCGGATGATGATGAAGTCATTACTTTGAAGCTTTCTAAGGATGTAGCCAAACGATTAAAAGATGCAGAAACAGCTCGTAAATCCAAGGAAGAAGAAGCCAAGAAGGCAGAAGAGAAGAAAACTGCTATCACCTCCTTCCTCCAAGACTACCGGACAGAAGTCTTCTCATCTGTCTCAAGTAGATCCAACACCTACTCCAAGTACTATGACACTTCAAGTGATGCCTATAAGGAAATGGTTGAGTGGACAACAGGTGGCGGAGTCAAGAAGGCTGAAATCGACTACTATACACCAGGTGTTTTCAACGTTCTCAGCGTTACCGAAGAGAATGGAATGGTGATCGTGAAAACCCATGAAGAATATACTGTACACTATGTGACCAGCCGAAAAGATAGCCAAAGTAGCAAGGACAAGACCTACACCCTGAAACCTGTAGGGGATACTTACGTGATTACGGCTATTGCTGTAACAGCTGGTAATTAGGAGGTTTATGATGAAATTAAGCATGACAAAATGGACGCTTGCTGGCCTGATTCTATTGAGCCTAGGTGCTTGTGGCCAACAGAAGGAATCCAAGAGTTCGACGCCAAAAGAGCCTGCTTCCAGTAAGCAAGTCGCTCAGTCATCAGCCAGCAAAGAAACCAGTGCTTCTGAAGCAACTTCATCTGACGATAACGAAAAGTCAACGAAGAAGGCAGGTAAAGTAACGGTGGACCAAGGTGTTTCCTTTAATGGTTCTTATTACAGTGTCCAAGGAAAGTCTGGAGATATCGTCATTGCCAACAAGCACTACCCCTTAGCTGCAGACTACAATCCAGGCGAGGATCCAACAGCTGTTGCGGCCTTGCACAAGTTGATTGCAGCCATGCAGGCAGAAGGCTATGCTATCAGCGATCAGTACAGTGGTTTTCGCAGTTATGAGACCCAAGTAGATCTATACCAAAGCTATGTCAATCAAGACGGAGCAGCTGCAGCAGATCGCTACTCAGCTCGTCCAGGCTATAGCGAGCACCAGACAGGTCTAGCATTTGACCTCATTGATACTAGTGGCAATCTGGTCCAAGAAGCAGGTGCAAGCAAATGGTTGCTTAAGAATGCTGCCAATTATGGCTTTATCGTCCGCTATCAAGAAGGAAAAGAAGCAAGCACAGGCTACATGCCTGAAAGCTGGCACCTTCGCTATATCGGAGAAGATGCAAAAGACGTCGCAGCATCAGGAAAAAGCCTAGAAGAATACTTCAACTTTACCGGTGGCGACTACGAATAACAAGAAAACCGCTCTTTCAGGAATCTGAAGGAGCGGTGTTTTTGTGTTGGGAAGGACAAGAAAAAACCACTGCCAAGTGGAAGTGGTTTTGATGGGTTTCTTATTTGAGACCGTATTTTTTGTTGAAACGATCCACACGTCCATCTGCTTGAGTGAACTTTTGACGTCCAGTGTAGAATGGGTGTGAGTCTGATGAAATTTCAACACGGATCAATGGGTAAGTTTCACCTTCGAATTCAACAGTCTCGCTAGAGTACTTAGTTGAACCACTAAGGAACTTGTAACCAGTAGTAGTGTCCATAAAGACAACAGGGCGATATTCTGGATGGATATCTTTTTTCATTTTGCAATATTTCCTTTCTGCCATGGTCTCTTTCCGAGCCATAGATTGTTACTAAGCTAGTGTATCAAAAACAAAAGAGTTTGGCAAGGATTTTTACCAAATTTTTCGCATTTTATAAAGAAAAAAAGTGGGAGTAGCCTATCCTGGTAGGTAAGCTTTTCCCACTCTGTCTAACAGTCCTAGAAAGGAAATGTTAGACATGCAAGATTAATAGAAATCTTTTATTCTTGACCAGGTTCAGTAGTTGGCTGTTCTGGTTGTTGAGGTTGTTGCGGTTGTTGAGGTTGCCAAGGCTGTTGAGGCGCTTGTTGGAAACCTTGTTGAGGCTGTTGAGGCGCTTGTTGGAAACCTTGTTGAGGTTGTTGAGGCGCTTGTTGGAAACCTTGTTGCGGTTGTTGAGGCGCTTGTTGGAATCCTTGTTGAGGTTGTTGAGGCGCTTGTTGGAAACCTTGTTGAGGTTGTTGAGGCGCTTGTTGGAAAC
>CABREZ010000040.1 GCA_902470035.1 uncultured Streptococcus sp.
GGTCTTGACGAAGACAGCAGTAACAGGTTTGGCCCGTTCTGTCAAATCCGATATCGATGCTTGCTATGAAGCTTTGAAGGATGCTAAGTATCCGCAAATTCATGTCTTTATCGCAACCAGTCCCATTCACCGGGAGTTTAAACTCAACAAGTCAAAAGAAGAGATTCTTGAAGCCATCAAAGAACACGTTTCTTACGCTCGTTCTAAGTTTGAAGTTGTTGAATTCTCACCAGAAGATGCAACCCGAACGGAATTGGATTTCCTCTTGCAAGTCGTACAGACTGCAGTCGATGCAGGGGCTAGCTACATCAATATTCCTGATACAGTTGGTTTCACGACGCCAGCAGAGTACGGAGCCATCTTCCGCCATTTGATCACAAATGTCCAATCGGACCTGGAAATCATCTATTCGCCTCATTGCCACGATGACCTAGGGATGGCTGTTGCGAATAGCCTCGCCGCTATCAAAAATGGCGCAGGACGTGTCGAAGGGACCATCAATGGAATCGGGGAACGGGCCGGAAATGCTGCGCTTGAAGAAGTTGCGGTTGCCCTCAATATCCGCGAAGACTATTATCAAGTGGAGAGTCCTATTGTCCTCAATGAAACCATCAATACTTCTGAGTTGGTATCACGTTACTCAGGGATTGCCATTCCTAAGAACAAGGCTGTGGTTGGAGGCAATGCCTTCTCTCATGAGTCAGGGATTCACCAAGATGGAGTTCTTAAAAATCCGCTTACCTATGAAATCATCACGCCTGAGTTGGTGGGGGTTAAGAGCAATAGTCTTCCACTTGGTAAATTGTCCGGTCGCCATGCCTTTGTTGAAAAACTGCATGAGTTGGGACTAGAATTCACAGAAGAAGACATCCAGCCGTTGTTTGCTAAGTTTAAATCTCTGGCAGATAAGAAACACGAGATTACAGATGCTGATATCCGTGCCCTAGTCGCTGGAACAGCAGTGGAAAATCCAGAAGGGTTCCACTTTGATGATCTTCGCCTCACAACCAATGAAGATGAAAGCATCACTGCAGCAGTCAGTCTGAAAAATGAAGATGGTGAAATTCTTGAATACCTTGCCAAAGGTCAAGGTTCAGTGGAAGCAATCTTTAATGCCATTGATCAATTCTTCCATCAAGAAGTTCGTCTGACTTCCTACACCATTGATGCGGTGACAGATGGGATTGATGCCCAAGCGCGTGTGCTGGTTACTGTTGAGAATGAAGCAACGGATACCATCTTCAACGCTTCTGGTTTAGACTTTGACGTATTGAAGGCGTCAGCGATTGCCTATATCAATGCCAATGCCTTGGTGCAAAAAGAGAATGCTGGAGAGATCGGTCACATTGTATCCTATCGCGATCTACCAGATGCCTAAAGGAGAACACTATGACGAAGAAGATTGTCGCCCTAGCTGGAGACGGGATTGGACCAGAGATCATGGAGGCTGGCCTGTCCGTACTGAAAGCAGTGGCAGAAATAACAAATTTTGACTATTCGGTCCAAGCGCATCCATTTGGTGGAGCAGGGATTGATGCGTCTGGTCATCCTCTACCAGCTTCTACTCTAGAAGCTACCAAGGAAGCTGATGCTATTCTCTTAGCAGCTATCGGAAGTCCTCAGTATGACCAAGCACCGATTCGTCCGGAGCAAGGCTTGTTAGCTCTTCGTAAGGAGCTCAACCTTTATGCCAACATTCGTCCGGTCAAAATCTATGATGCCCTTAAGCACCTCTCTCCTTTGAAGGAGGAGCGCATCCATGGTGTGGACTTCGTAGTGGTCCGCGAGCTCACCGGCGGGATTTACTTTGGAGAGCATATCTTAGAAGAAAATCAAGCACGGGATATCAACGACTACTCAGTTGAAGAAGTGGAGCGAATCGTGCGGAAGGCTTTTGAGATTGCGCGTGGCCGCCGCAAGAAAGTCACCAGTATTGATAAACAAAATGTCCTCGCAACCTCTAAGCTTTGGAGAAGAGTAGCTGATCGAGTGGCTCAAGACTTCCCGGATGTGACCATGGAGCACCAGTTGGTAGATTCAGCAGCCATGCTCATGATTACCAATCCTTCGCGTTTTGATGTGATCGTGACAGAAAACCTCTTTGGTGATATTCTTTCAGACGAGTCGAGTGTCTTGTCTGGCACTCTTGGGGTTATGCCATCGGCTAGCCATACAGAGTCAGGTCCGAGCATGTATGAGCCTATTCATGGATCAGCTCCAGATATTGCGGGTCAAGGCGTGGCGAATCCAGTCTCAATGATCCTCTCTGTTGCCATGATGATGCGAGAAAGTTTTGATCGAGAAGAAGATGCTAGCCGCATTGAAAAAGCAGTCGAAGCGACTCTTGCTGCAGGGATCTTTACGAGAGACCTAGGAGGCAGTGCTTCGACAAAAGAAATGACAGAAGAGATTATAAAACGCTTATGAGTGTAAAAGGAACGATTACTGGCTTGATCCTTCTATGGAATCTCTTCGTAGGGATTCTTTACGGAGTTGATAAGGAAAAGGCCAAAAGAAATGCCTGGCGGATACCAGAAAAGACCTTGCTCTTTTATGCTTTTGCAGTTGGAGGGCTAGGAGCCTGGATAGGAGGGCTACTCTTTCATCACAAGACACAGAAGTGGTATTTTAAGGTCACCTGGATCTTAGGAACCCTTCTCACACTTTACACACTCTACGCTTTATGGAGGTAAGGATGGCAGGAAAATCAATTTTTGATAAAATCTGGGAACGGCATATAGTGACAGGTGAGGAAGGCCAGCCCCAACTCATGTATGTGGACCAACACTATATCCACGAGGTGACCAGTCCCCAGGCTTTTCAAGGGCTTAGAGACACTGGTAGAAAGGTTCGGAGACCAGATTTAACCTTTGGAACCTTTGATCACAATGTCCCAACGGTTAACATTTATGATATCCGCGATGTGATTTCCAAGGCTCAAATTGATAAATTAGCTGAAAATGTCAAGGACTTTGGGATCGATCATGCGGCTCACGGTTCTGCTAAGCAAGGAATCGTTCATATGGTGGGTCCTGAAACCGGTCGGACCCAGCCTGGGAAGTTCATTGTCTGTGGAGACAGCCATACCGCAACCCATGGAGCCTTTGGTGCTATAGCCTTTGGGATCGGTACTAGCGAAGTCGAGCATGTCTTTGCCACCCAAACCATCTGGCAGGTCAAACCAAAGAAGATGTTGGTCGAGTTTACCGGAACCCCACAAAAAGGGATCTATTCAAAGGATTACATCCTAGCTTTGATAGCGCGCTACGGTGTTGCCTGTGGAGTTGGCTACGTCGTAGAGTATCGAGGAGAAGCGATTGATCGCTTGACCATGGAAGAACGCATGACCATCTGCAACATGTCTATCGAGTTTGGTTCCAAAATGGGTATCATGAATCCAGACCAAAAGACCTTTGATTACCTAGAAGGCCGTGAATGTGTGCCAAAAGATTTTGAGGCTGCAGTAGCGGATTGGAAGACGTTGGTAAGTGACTCAGATGCTGTTTATGACAGAGTCATCCAAATCGATGTATCTCAACTAGCACCTATGGTAACCTGGGGGACCAACCCCTCTATGGGAGTGGATCTGGAGACAGCCTTCCCCGAAGTTCGGGATATGAATGATGAACGAGCCTATGCCTACATGGACCTCCAACCAGGTCAAAAGGCTTCAGACATTGAGTTGGGCTATGTCTTTATTGGTTCTTGTACTAATGCCCGGCTTAGTGATTTGCAGCTTGCTGCCCGTTTCGTAGAAGGGAAAAAAATTGCCCCTAATTTAACGGCTATCGTAGTTCCAGGTTCCCGCCCCGTCAAAAGAGCAGCGGAGAAAATGGGCTTGGATAAGATCTTTATGGATGCTGGCTTTGAATGGCGTGATCCAGGATGCTCCATGTGTCTCGGGATGAACCCAGACAAGGTACCAGATGGCGTCCACTGTGCCTCAACTAGCAACCGAAACTTTGAAGACCGCCAAGGATTTGGGGCCAAGACTCATCTTTGTAGCCCAGCAATGGCGGCAGCAGCAGCAATCGCTGGTCGCTTTGTCGACGTGCGCCAAATGCCTGAAGTCCAGTAAAGGAGGAAACATGGAGAAATTTACCATTTATACGGGAACTACGGTTCCTTTGATGAACGATAATATTGATACCGACCAAATTCTCCCCAAGCAATTCTTAAAACTGATTGATAAAAAAGGCTTTGGTAAATACCTCATGTACGCTTGGCGCTACTTGGATAATCAATATACAGAAGATCCAGATTTTATCTTTAACAAGCCAGAATACCGTCAGGCAACCATTTTGATCACCGGTGACAATTTTGGAGCTGGCTCCTCTCGAGAGCATGCTGCCTGGGCCTTGGCTGATTATGGCTTTAAAGTCGTTATCGCCGGGTCCTTTGGAGATATTCATTACAATAATGAACTCAACAATGGGATGCTCCCGATTGTGCAACCTCTAGAGGTTCGTCAAAAACTTGCCAGCTTGAAGCCGACAGATTCCGTTACGGTAGATTTGGAAGAGCAGAAGATTATCTCGCCTGTAGGAGAGTTTCGCTTCGAAATCGATCAAGATTGGAAGCACAAATTGCTGAACGGTTTAGATGATATTGGGATTACACTTCAATATGAAGACTTGATCACCGCTTATGAGAAGAATCGGCCAGCCTATTGGCAGTAACAATTGTTTAGTTAATTAAGAATTTTCAGAAAATATATTGAAGCTTTTTGGGAATTTTGATAGAATAGAAAAAAAATAGAAGAGGACGAAATTTATGACAAAACACATTCAATGGGACGGAACACTTTCACAAGAAGGATTTGATATTTTGAAAGGCGAGGGTGGCTGTATTGTCTGCCCTACAAAAGTCGGCTACATCATCATGACCAGTGATAAGGCTGGCTTGGAACGGAAGTTCGAAGCCAAAGAACGCAACCGTAACAAACCAGGTGTCGTTCTTTGTGGAAGCATGGATGAACTTCGCGCCCTTGCGCAATTGAATCCTGAAATCGAAGCCTTCTACCAAAAACATTGGGATGAAGATATCTTGCTCGGTTGTATCCTTCCTTGGCGTGAAGATGCCTATGCCAAATTACAAGCCTTCGGCGATGGACGTGAAGAACTCATGACAGACGTTCGTGGAACTAGCTGTTTTGTCATCAAATTCGGTAAAGCTGGTGAGCAAATCGCCAAAGAAATGTGGGAAAAAGAAGGAAAGATGGTTTACGCCTCTTCAGCTAACCCTTCAGGAAAAGGAAACCGTGGGAAAGTCGAAGGAATCGGTGAGCGAATCGAAGGTGCCGTTGACTTAGTCATCGAAGCAGATGATTATGTAGCCTCTATCCAACCAGACAAGACTATTGAAACTCGCTATGAACAAGGAGTGATGGTTTCTATGGTGGATACAGAAGGAAAACTCATTCCAGAACAAGGAGCAGGAAGTCGTTCTGTCAATACTTGTCCAGTCGTGATCCGTAAGGGATTGGATATCGATAAGATCATGATGCACTTATCTGATCATTTCAACTCTTGGAACTACCGTCAAGGGGAGTACTATTAAAAGATAGAAAAAAGGTCGTTACAGTTCGTAACGACCTTTTGGTTGTCTATTTTTTCGAATAGCTGATTCCAGTCTTAATAAGTCACAACATTAATCTCACCCTTATCATACTCAGCGATAAAGATGTCATCGACAGTTTCGAATCCTTCTTTATTGAGTTCGGCCATGAGCCATTCTTCAGTTTTACCAATGGTCTCTAAAATCTCTACTTGGACCACACCATCTGTAATGATTGGGTATTTGGGATTTTCATCTCCCATTCGGACGATAATGAGTTGGCCATTTTGCTCGATGACGGCTCTTTTGACTTCTTTTAATTGGAAGACCCCTTGAGAGCGCAATTTAAGAGCGACTTCAGAAGCAGAAAGGCCTTTTGAGCGACATGCTTCTGGATCTAATTTTCCGTTTTTAATGATAATGGTTGGTTTTCCATCAATCAGATGTTTGATAAAGTAAACATTGGTATTAAGCCATTTGAGTGACAGAATCAAAATCGTCCAGATGATGAGGATGATGGCATATTGAAGGATGGTAATCGAACTATTGTAGATAACCCCACCAATAATACCCCCAAGCACAAAGTTCTGTATTTGGTCTACTGCAGAACTTGGTGCTAGATTTCCTTTACCTGTTACATTGATAACAAAAACAAGAGACAGAAGCCCCAAGGCCAATTTAATCGCAATTGTAGCAAAAAAGCTTATCATTTTTCAACCTCCACCAGTTCGACATCTGTTTTATATAAGTCCATTTTTTCAAGTAAATAACTATCTGGATCTGTTCCACTAATAGCGCGGTAGAATCGGTCACCTACCTTAATAATGGCTCCATCAGTTGCAGCTGAAGTATTAACATAGACCTCTTCTTTATCAACACCCAATTCCTTTGAAACAACCTCGATAAAGTGCAAGGACGTACGGAACTGATTGTCATTGGACTCTTTGTTTTGGAAGTTTGAAATACTAATCAAAACAAAGGCCACTAATAATAAGATAGAAATGATTGATAATTCACGGAACTTACTCCCGCGTTTATCCTTAAATGCCTTAAAAGCAAAAAAAGCTGTTACCAACACTAAGAGAATGGACATCATCACCATGATCCAATTTTGCTGGCTAATTTGACTCAGCACGTAATCATATGAATAGAATTTCATAAAAATCCCTCACTTATTTTTTTATTCAAGGTATTATAAACTAATTCCTCCTTAACCGCAACTATTAAGAACAGGAAGAAAAGCTTATAGAACTTCTTTTGTAGAGGTGTGCTTACAAAGTGATCGCAAACAAAAAAACTAGAGCAGGGCTCTAGTTGGATGGTTTTTGATGGGTGATGTTTTTACCCCAGGTGACGATATTTTCATTCTTGTTGAGGATGCGTTTGATGTTGTCCTTGTGGCGGATGATAATTAAGGACGAAAGTGCGAGGACGATAATGGTAAAGATGATATCGTAGCTTGGGAGGATCCAACCAGTCAGTGGGAGGATGAGGACTCCGATACTTGCCAAAATGGCGACTGTCACACTTGAAAAAGAAATCATGCTAGTTAAATAGAGGCTAGCAAAGAAATATATAGCTAAGATTAATAGAAAGAGAGGTGAGAAGCCGATGAGGACTCCTGCACTGGTCGCGACTGCCTTGCCTCCTTTAAAGCCTGCAAGAATTGGGAAGGTATGACCAAGGACTGCGAGAAGACCAAAGACCATTGGCGAAATCCCTGTAACCCCAAAAATAGTCGGCAATAAAGCAGCCAAGGTTCCTTTGAGGAAATCAACTGCAAAGACGACCAGACCCGCCTTCGTCCCTAAGATACGGAAGGTATTGGTGGTCCCTGTATTTCCAGAACCGTGTTCGCGTAGATTGATGTTAAAGAAGGCTTTCCCAATCCACAAACCAGAAGGGATAGAACCTAATAAGTATGCTAATACGAGTAAAAGAATTGTTTTCATCATAGTTTCATTATATCAAAATTGCTTTGAATGAAAAAGAAAATGTTGTAGCCAAATGTCTCACCGGACAGCTTTTTTGATAAATAGCAATAAAACCGGCTACTTGCGAGAAGAGAAGAAAGAAAAATTTTGCAAAAATTCCTAAAAAACTGTAATATAGAAAAGATGAACAAACAGGAGGTTCCTTGTGTCTAAAAAGGAAATCAACATTAATAATTATAATGACGATGCCATTCAGGTACTAGAAGGGTTGGATGCGGTCCGTAAACGTCCAGGGATGTATATCGGATCGACAGATGGAAATGGTCTCCACCATTTGGTCTGGGAAATTGTCGACAATGCGGTCGATGAAGCCCTATCTGGTTTTGGTTCTCAAATTGACGTTACGATTAACAAAGACGGTTCCCTAACTGTAGCGGACCAAGGTCGGGGGATGCCGACAGGGATGCATGCCATGGGTAAACCAACCGTTGAGGTCATCTTTACGATCCTCCACGCTGGAGGGAAGTTTGGTCAAGGGGGGTATAAGACCTCTGGTGGTCTCCACGGAGTGGGATCTTCGGTCGTAAACGCCCTCTCTAGCTGGCTTGAGGTTGAGATTACCCGTGATGGAGCAGTCTACAAGCAACGCTTTGAAGATGGTGGGAAACCAGTTACCACTCTTGAGAAGATAGGAACGGCTCCTAAGTCTAAGACTGGGACCAAGGTTACCTTCATGCCGGATCCAACCATCTTCTCAACGACCGATTTCAAGTTTAATACCATTGCGGAACGGATCAAGGAGTCGGCTTTCTTGCTCAAGGATGTGACGCTGACGTTGACAGATCTCCGTAAGGAAGAAGACAACTACGTCGCCTTCCATTACGAGAATGGGGTCCAGGATTTCGTTGAGTACTTAAATGAAGATAAGGAAACCTTGACGCCGGTTCTTTACTTTAATGGAGAATCAGAAGGATTCCAAGTAGAAGTCGCTCTCCAGTACAATGATGGCTATTCCGACAATATCTTGTCATTCGTCAATAATGTCCGGACCAAAGATGGGGGAACCCACGAAACTGGACTCAAGACAGCCATTACCAAGGCCATGAACGACTATGCAAGAAAAACAGGACTTCTCAAAGAAAAAGACAAGAACCTAGAAGGATCCGACTACCGGGAAGGTCTTTCAGCTGTTCTTTCTATTTTGGTTCCAGAAGCCCATTTGCAGTTCGAAGGGCAGACCAAGGACAAACTAGGAAGTCCACTTGCACGACCAGTCGTCGATGGGATTGTCGCTGATAAGTTGACCTTCTTCCTCATGGAAAATGGGGAATTAGCTTCCAATCTGATTCGCAAGGCCATCAAGGCTCGGGATGCGCGTGAAGCAGCTCGGAAGGCGCGTGATGAGAGTCGTAATGGAAAGAAGAATAAGAAGGATAAGGGACTTTTATCTGGTAAATTGACCCCGGCCCAGTCCAAGAATGCTGCTAAGAATGAACTCTATCTGGTTGAAGGAGACTCAGCCGGTGGATCGGCTAAGCAAGGTCGAGACCGTAAGTTCCAGGCCATCCTTCCACTTCGAGGGAAGGTTCTCAATACTGAAAAGGCCAACATGAGCGATATCCTCAAAAACGAGGAAATCAACACCATGATCTATACCATCGGTGCTGGAGTTGGGGCTGACTTTACGATTGAAGATGCCAACTATGACAAGATTATCATCATGACCGATGCGGATACGGATGGTGCTCACATTCAGACCTTACTCCTAACTTTCTTCTATCGCTATATGCGTCCCTTGGTCGAAGCAGGACGTGTCTATATCGCCATGCCTCCTCTTTACAAGATGTCTAAAGGCAAAGGGAAGAAAGAAGAAGTGGCTTATGCCTGGACAGACAGTGAATTGGAAGACCTACGTCGGACCTTTGGTCGTGGGGCAACCCTCCAACGTTACAAAGGGTTGGGGGAGATGAATGCGGATCAGCTTTGGGAAACAACTATGAACCCAGAAACCCGCACCTTGATCCGTGTCACCATTGATGATCTAGCGCGTGCAGAACGCCGTGTCTCAGTCCTCATGGGCGATAAGGCAGCTCCACGCCGCCAATGGATTGAAGATAACGTTAAGTTTACCTTGGAAGAAACGACAGCGTTTTAAGGAGTGTGAGTGGTGATTAAGAATGATTTGGCTTATATTGGTTATATTGGTTATATTTTCTTAGTTTCTTTACCATCTGTCTTTCTTGCATTCTACATGAATCGTCGAAGAATTAGACTGTTAGGCTTGTATGCGCCGATAGTCTTTACGCTATGCATGCTAAAGGTACTAGAATCCAATATTAGTGACCCAGAATATGGTTCTTTAGAGGCGTTCATTCTCATGATTTTATATGGCTTTCCCTTGATAATAGGAGCCTTAGTCTACACACTGATTCGTCTGTGCTTTGTTTATAAGAAAAATCTGCGGAAGGGACTTTTGATTTTCCTATCCTATCTTATAGTTCCTCTTCTGGGCTTGTATGTGGTAATGCTATTTCAGCTCCATCAGTTCATGTTTGTAGTCATTATTCTGATGATTCTGGTTTCCTATCTACCACCTCTTTATCTCTATTATTTCGACAAAGATCAGTAGGCTACGGGACGCTTCCTTAATAATATCTTGTCGTTGATTGTATAGAAAGTTCAGAAGTGATCAATAGTTTACTGCTCTAACCTGTTAAAAAATATCCAACACCTTTAAGTGATGAAGGAGTAAAAGATGAGAACTGATACAGAAATGATGAATCTGATTTTGCAAATAAGTGAATCCCTGCGAGTGGAAGCAGTAGCCTTATCCGGCTCGCGGGCCGATATCCACTCTCTAAGAGATGAGTTTCAAGATTATGATGTAGTCTATATTGTTGAGAATCTGAACGACTTGTTATCTGATTTATCTTGGCTAGACCAGTTTGGAATGCGTCTGATTGAACAGCACAATGTCCTTGGACACCGTCGTCTGTATCTCATGCTTTTTGAAGATGGCAATCGCATCGATTTAACCCTCTGCTCCAAGGAGTATATCCAAGAGTGGGTGGATAGTGAGGCTGGTTTCAAAGTCTTAAAAGACGACAAAGGTTTGTTTGAAGCCTATCAGCCCAATTCCAATCGCTACTGGACTTATCCGCCTACCGAAGAAGAATTTGCAGCCTCCTGCAATGAATTTTGGTGGGTATCGGCTTATGTCGTAAAGGCCATTCGAAGAAATCAACTCATCTATGCGACCGATCATCTCTATGGCATTTGCCAGCAAGAACTCCTCAAGGTCTTGGCTTGGAAGGTAGCAAGCGATAGGGGAACCGTCGATATCGGTAAGAGCTACAAGTACCTCTTTCACTATTTGCCAACTGAGAAGGAGAAGGAGTTCTCAGCTTTGCTAGATCTATCTAGTTTAGAGAAGATCAGTCAATCCTTATTTGCTACCATGAATTTCTTTCATAGAGAAGCGCCAATCCTAGCCCAAAAGATGGGAGTTGCCTATAATCAGGAAGAGGCTGAGAAAATGATGGCTTATGCTGAAGAAAAACTGTCAAATCATTGATTAATCAACTATTTTAAACATCTTAAACTACAGAAAGAAGTCTTTGGTTACTTGAAGTGACTGAATTCCTTTTTCTAAAAATCTATTCAACATTCTTTGAAAGGAGTTGAACACGCCCTAAATACTGTGTGAAAAAGATAAATTCTCTTGTGAGCATCGCTCGCTGCAAGAATTTCCTATTTTCACTTTGTATTTTACGGGCTTTGTATCCTATATGAGTAATATCCAAAATATGTCCTTAGAGGACATCATGGGAGAGCGCTTTGGTCGCTACTCCAAATACATTATTCAAGAACGGGCTCTTCCTGATATTCGGGATGGCTTGAAACCTGTTCAACGGCGGATTCTTTATTCTATGAATAAGGACGGGAATACCCATGACAAGGGCTACCGCAAGTCGGCCAAGTCTGTCGGAAATATCATGGGAAATTTTCACCCTCACGGGGATAGTTCGATCTATGATGCCATGGTCCGCATGTCTCAAGACTGGAAGAATCGTGAGATTCTTGTTGAGATGCACGGTAACAATGGTTCTATGGACGGTGATCCACCGGCTGCCATGCGTTATACGGAAGCTCGTCTATCTGAAATTGCTGGTTATCTCCTTCAAGATATCGAAAAGAACACAGTGC
>CABREZ010000041.1 GCA_902470035.1 uncultured Streptococcus sp.
ATTCGTTAGAATTCGATTTCGTCGTCCCACCTCCGCACAGTTGAGTAGGGCTATAAAAGCTGATGAAATCAGCGTAGTAGAGCCCACTCAACCACTGCGTCTTGCTCGACAATGCAAAGACAATTGAGAGGCTGGGACTTTTGTCCCAGCCTCTCTATAAATTCTTTCTTTTCTTAGCCTTCTTGGTCAAGGATACATCGCAATGATAAATTTCTTCTGTTAGGAGGGTCGTCATGGCAAAATCGTCAACTTCTGGTCTCAGATCTACTTCATATTCCAAGGCAAGCTGTTCCCCATTTTGGCTTGTATTAATCGAGATCAAGTCAACTTCTGTACAATTGCGATCCAGCAAACGACTGATCTTCTCCGCAATCCGTTCTTGATTTTCTACTTGAATCGTCAGGTGACGGCGCCGTTGGTGGTCAGTCTTACTTTGCTTGGTTTCGAGCAAGAGCCAGATAGCTAATAGAAAGGCCGTAAACAAAACTGCCAATAAGAGGTAGCCCGACCCCGCTGCTAAACCAATAATCATGGCTAGGAAAATCGCGATCAATTCTCTCGATCCGCTGGTAGCAGACCTGAAACGAATCAAGCTAAAGGTTCCCGCTACTGCAATCGAGGTTCCCAGACTCCCGTTCACCAGGAAAATCACCAGGGTCATCATGCAGGGAAGCAAGGTGAGACTGACGATAAATTCACGTGTATAGAGGGTACGGTATTTGTAGGTCCAAGACAGGGCCAGCCCGAGCACCAGGCTGACAACTAAGGCCAACATCAGACGCACTGGATCTACAGTTGCCGTAGCATTGTTAAAAATAGAATCAAATAAATTAGACATAGGCAGCACCTGTCCTTTCCTGAATTGGCGTTGGTGCATAATCTAAGCCTTGTGACTTATGGTAGGCACAACTGTATTTCGAAAATTTCTGTTTGACCAGTCCGTACTTATCCAGAATGTCCTTCAGCCACTGAGGTTCTTCACCTGGGGCCTTGATTTCCATAATGATGGTGTTTTCTTCTAATAAAGGCTCTCCAGCTTTCCCACGAAGGAGACTGACCTGCTGATCACGATAGACTAGGTTTTGATCCAGGGTGACCCGAATCTTATTGTAAGGATAGCCTTGGATGCTCTTCTTTTCTTTTAAGGACAAACGATCATAATAGATGTACATCTGAGGCTGTAGTCGGTGATCATAGCGCTGACGCAGAGCTTGGATTTCTTGCACCAAGTCCAAATCCTGAATGGTCTGATCCACTAGTCCATCCGTCATGAGGCGGGTAATAGAGGAGGGGTTAGAGACCAAACGGAACTTGTGGCCAATTCCTTCTGCATCCTTTGATTTTACTTCTAGAAAAGCCGGACTATCTACTGTTGGATGCTCTATATAAGTCCGCATCCGGATCTTTTCACGACGGTTCTGTTTAGCAAGGGCATCTTGGATCACATCGAAGTCTTCGGTATCAAAATAGACATTCGAAATCGTGGAGATGGGATAATCATCTTCAACCACATATTTCTTCAAATCTTTCAATAAATCATCCAAGTCTTCTTTATTCACCACATATTTGGTTTCAATCCGCTTGAAGCTTGTCTCTACCGTTTTTTTCATGTTTTTCTCCTTTTGTTCTATAAAAAGTTGGGCATTTTCTTTATCGCTTTTGTTGCAAAGCCACAAGTCGCTTTACTGGTTCCTTAGTTTAGTGGCCTTTTCTTAAGATTTCATTAAGCCAAACTTAAAGAAAACTAAAGTTAAGATTCCTTTCAGAAAAACTTCAGGAAACTTTCAGCTAGCAACTTTAGACTAGGAGCATATCAATGGAACGAGAGGAAAAGCTCATGAAATCAAACAAATGGAAATTCTTACTAACGGGGGCCGCGACCCTCACCTTACTGACAGCTTGTACCCAAGCGTCATCACAATCAGCTACAACAAGCAATACGCCCCAAACAACTGCTACTTCTACTTCAAATAGTAAAACCGATAGCTCCAACTATTTTACAGATAAGGACAAGGACACTTCTTACGATGAAAGTACCGCCTCTACTGTCAAACTGTCTGGATCTTCTGCAAGTGTATCGGGTGACGGCGTAGCTGTTTCTGGATCCACTGTGACCATCTCGAAGGCCGGAACTTATGTCATCTCTGGTGAATCTAATGGGGTTCAAATCAAGGTCGAAGCAGGTAACTCAGATGATGTTCATATCGTCTTAAAAGGGGTTACCATGACCAACACCAACGCGCCAATCTCTGCTACGAAAGGAGGACATGTCTACCTGACTCTAGCAGATGGCACGACCAATACCTTGTCTGATTCCAGTTCAAACAGTGATGAAGATGCCGATGCGGTCATCTTCTCTAAAGGGGATCTCACCATCAATGGTTCGGGTACGCTCAATATTGAAGCCAAGAAGAACAACGGGATCAAGGCCAATGACACTCTCCACATTACAGGCGGAACCTATAAGATTACGGCTGTAGGAGATGCCTTCAACGTCAATGATGAGCTCAATATCACCGATACGACGATGACCATCGATGCAGATGAAGATGCGGTCAAGGTGGATAACGATGAAGATACATCTATCGGAACCATGTATCTGTCTGACAATACCATGACCATCTCAGCTGGGGACGATGGTATCCATGCTTCTGGTGATCTGGTCATCGATAGCGGAACCTACAAGGTAAGCGAGTCAGTCGAAGGTCTCGAAGGAAAATCGATCACCATCAACGGAGGGGATATCACCATCTACGCAACCGATGACGGTGTCAATGCGGCCAAGGCCAATGCCAACCAAGATGAGATTTTCTTCACCATGAATGGTGGAACCCTCAACGTTGAAGTTGGCCAAGGGGATACCGATCCAATCGACTCTAACGGCAATGTCACTGTGACTGGAGGAACCATCAATTTAACAGGGCAATCCGGCTTTGACTTTGATGGAACGGCTACCTACACTGGCGGGGATATCTATATCAACGGTGAAAAACAAACGGAAATTGTCAATTCCATGCCTGGAGGCGGTGGGGCTCCCGGCGGTGGCGGACCTCAAGGCGGTGGACGACCTGGTGGGCCTGGCGGACGCTAAGCCCTTCTTTCAAGGCAACTAACTGAAGCACACAAGAGAGTGGGACAGAAATCGGTAATTCGTTAGAATTCGATTTCGTCGTCCCACCTCCGCACAGTTGAGTAGGGCTGTAAAAGCTGATGAAATCAGCGTAGTAGAGCCCACTCAACCACTGCGTCTTGCTCGATAATTCAAAGACAATTGAGAGGCTAGGACTTTTGTCCCAGCCTCCTCGCTTCAAATGAAATCACAAGGAGCTGACCCCTACAGGAGAGAAAGCTTGTATGAATACCTACTTCGTACAAGCTCTCTCCTGTTTTTTCGTGCTTTCCAAGCTTTTATAGTGTACAATAAAGTAATAGCGCTCTATGATTAGAAAGGGATTTATATGATGTCTAAAAAAATCACTCTCCTTGCAACGCTCTTTTTGAGTCTTTTCTTCTTGACAGCCTGTATGTCTGATTTTCAATCACATTTCAAACCGGAAGAAACGAGCTCTCGTGCCTCTTCTAAAAAACAAGAGAAAAGTGAAAAAGAAGCCTC
This sequence comes from uncultured Streptococcus sp., assembly GCA_902470035.1. Taxonomy (GTDB): domain Bacteria; phylum Bacillota; class Bacilli; order Lactobacillales; family Streptococcaceae; genus Streptococcus. The sequence goes on from CABREZ010000041.1 coordinate 3,614, forward strand.
ATCGTCTAAAAAATCATCTAAAGCTAGCTCTTCCAACAAAGAAAAGAAAGAGTCTCAGACGGAAACCAGCTCTAGCAAAAAAATGGAGGAGCTCCCTGCCAATGCTAGCGAAGCTCCAACAGACAAGATCTATGCAACAGGCGATTCTGTCGTTTACTATAGAAAAGATGGTGATACATTAGAAGCCGCAACACCGGATTACGAAGGCTATACTAAAGAACTTGTGCAAAAAATTCTTGGGGAACCTGAAGATGTCCTTAGCGATCCAAAGTATCTGGTCGAAACCTTCTCAGAAAAGGAACGGGAAAACCTCGTGAAACTCTATCAAGAGGGACACTTAACAGATGAACAGCTTCGTGCTTTTTGGGCTGGTGCGATCGATATCGCTCAAGCCAGTCGGTTCGGTCAAACGTACACGGTTTATATCTACAAACAGGGCCAAGTACAGCTGGTCTTCAAAGAAGATAACCTTATCTACATCACTCCAGATCCAGAAGTGCTTTATTTTAACTAAGAAAAATCCCCTTTCTCTTCAGAGAAGGGGGATTTGTTTCACATGAAACTATGGATAGAGGAAGTCTAGTCTTCTTCCATCTTTTGAGGTTGATAGGCTATCATTCCTAGACCAATACACAAGCCCAAAACCAGGGTAAGGAAGGTGACTTGCCCACCTATCTGACCAGATAAGGAAATGGTTTCCCGTAATCCCGATACGGTATAACTCATTGGCAACAGTGGATGAATGATTTGGAAGAAACGATTGGTGAGGGCAAGCGGATAAGTCCCTGCACTAGAAGCCAGTTGAAGGAGCAAGAGAATCAAAGAGATAAATGCTCCGACCTTGTTGTTCCATGTTGTTAAGGCAGTCACCATGGACATGAAGGTCACACTTCCTAACACACAGAGGAAGAGAGTCAAGCTTTCATGGTTTGCCGCCATTCCGAGCAGGTGGACAGCTCCGTAGACCAGGACACCAGCCAAGACAGCAATCATCCCGTTCACTTCCAATCTCGATTTAAGCCAAGCCCAACGACTTTCTGGATGACGCCCAGATGGCAATTTTGCGAAAATCATATTGGTAGAGAGAGCCGCGACGAAAAGGGCAACGGATATCATATAAGGTGCCATCCCCACTCCATTCACTGGAACATTGTCATGGTCTGTCTTTGAAAGGGTAATTGGATCTGACAATACGCTTGCATTTTCTTTTTCAGTGCTAGCGCTATTTAGTTGGTCCTTAGCTGAACTCAAGCCTTGACTAAGATTCTGACTACCTGTTTGGAGATCACCCAAGCCTCCGACAAGAACCTGACCTCCTGTCGCTAATTGACCAGATCCGTCAGCTATTTTAGTTGCTCCATCCGCCAATTGATGAGAACCTGATAGTAACTGACCTGATTTATCCGATAACTGATCGACTCCTGATACCAGTTGATCAACACCGCTAGCCAAGACTGGTGCTTGAGTATTTAATTGACTGATCCCACTAGCTAGCAGTCCAGCGCCTGTTGTTAATTCACTAGACTTACTAGTCAATTGGTTGGCTCCTGAAGCTAATTGATTCATTCCAGCAGTCAGAGTTGGCATTTTCCCATTTAGGTCTCCCAATCCTGTTGCTAGTTGATTACTTCCCATTACCAAGTCACCAGATTTCTGCTCCAGTTGACTTGTCCCCGCACTCAATTGAGTAGCTCCTGCTATCAAGCTACTGCTATTATCCGTAAGCTGACTAGCTCCGCCAGCTAACTGATCCACCCCTGTCGTATAGAGTTGAACGCCCTGGCTAAGGGTTTGGCTAGCTGGGAGAAGTTGCTCTGTCACTGCTGTCTGCACGGAGCTCAAGCTAGTTGAAAGAGTATTCAAGGTAGACGAAGCTGTTGGCAAGATCTGGTTGGCACTTTCTTTTACTGTGGCCAAAGGACTCTCGGTCGTTAAGTTTTCTTGCAAGCCTTGAACAGTGGTCAAAATCGCTTGAGCCGCAGTCTCCGTGGTACTTGAAGTAGCAGAGACAGCAGCCGTTATTTCTTCCTGTTGCTCAGCTGTCATTGATTGATAGGCAGCAGTAGCTTGAAGATTTGCTAACACCGAATTGCGGTCAGCCTGTGCAGCTGCTGAAATCCCTTGAGCAGAGGTGGCGATGGTTGCCAAAGCTGTGCTGAGTTGACTAGTATCTCCACTCGTGTTCTGAATAGCTTCATTTAATTGGGTGAGGCCTGCTGTTAATTGGGCAAGCTGCTCTTGTTGATTTGGTTGCGGAGTGAGTTGTGTGGATAAGGTTTGAATGCCTGTCTCTAACTGAGACACTCCATTTCTTAAGGCTTCCGATTGACCACTTAATTGACTAGCTCCACCACTAAGAGTAGCAAGCCCTGAGGTATAGCTGGTTAGGCCAGCCGTCAAATTACTAGCACCAAGATTCAACTGACTGACTCCTTTTGTGTAGGTATCCAGTCCCGTTGAGAGAGTCGTCATCCCTGTATGCAATTGGCCAATTCCAGAGGCTAACTGTGGCGTTTGACTAGCCATTTGGTTCAAACCATCTCCCAGCTGTCCAACACCAGACGTATAGGTCGTCAGTCCACTACTAAAGGTAGTAAAACCATCATGAAGTTGCCCAACTCCCGATACGAGGGTGGGAACTTTCTCCTGCATTTGATGAAGACCTGTTCCTAATTGGCTAACTCCATTGGTGTAGGCCAAGAGCCCTGTGCTGAGAGTCTGTGCCCCATTGGAAAAAGATAGACTCGAATTGGACAAGGTGGTCAAATGGTCTGTCAGGGTCTGTCCACCCTCTTTTAGCTGACCAGCACCGGTCGCCAGCTTCTGGCTTCCTTCCGCTGCTGTTCCCATCCCTGTCTTCAAACTTCCCATCTTTTCAAAAAGAGCGCTGGTATAGGTTTGGGTGACATTACTAGCAACGGTTTGCTGGATTTTTATCATGGCGGAATCACTCATCTTACCAGCAATAAAGCTATGGCCGCTGGATGTTTGGTAGGCAATGGTCATCTGTTCCGGATGATTGGTTAAGATAGAAGCAGCTTTAGCAGATAGATCTTTGGGCAAGGTCACCACCATATAGTACTCACCCTTTTCCAGCCCCTCTTTAGCGGCTCTTTCATCGACAATATGAAAATCCAGGGCATCACTTTTCTCAAAATTGGACACCATGTCTTTTCCGATTGTCAATTCTTCTTCCTGATAACGAGCTGGCTGGTCTTGATTGACAACTGCTACTGGCAGGTCCGAAACCTTGCCATAAGGATCCCACATAGAGGATAGAAAGATCACATTGTAGAGAGCTGGTATCAAGGCAACCCCTATCATCACAACGATGAAGGTCGGTTTCCTAAAAATCGCTTTCCATTCCTTAAACATTTTTGTCTCCTTTTTATACACATTGTCTAATTTTTTGATATAATTGATTATACAGTTCTTTTTAAAAACCGCAAGTTAAAAAACTAATTTTTAGACACTGTGTATAATTTTGTTCATAAAAAGGGAGACTAAAATGGTTACCGAAAGCAATAAGCGAATAAAAACAAAACGGATCATCCAGGAAGCCATGATTGACCTCCTTCATAGAGAGTCCTTTGATGAGATTTCAACCGTTCAGTTGGCAAAAGAAGCCGGTATCAGCCGGAGTAGCTTCTATACCCACTACCGCGATAAGTACGATATGATTGAGCGCTACCAACAGGAATTTTTCCACAAAGTCGAATACATCTTCGACAAACAGCAAAATGATAAACACCAAGCTGTTACCGAAGTTTTCGAATTTCTCACCAAGGAGCCCCTCTTTGCTGTCCTTCTAACCGAGAATGGGACAAAAGAAATTCAATCTTTCTTGCGGTACAAGCTACAAGTTCTACTCGTCGATAGCTTGCAAGAGCGTTATGGCCATCGATCTTTGACCGAAATCGAGAGAGACTATAGTTCTGTCTACCTCACCAATGCCTTCTTTGGAGTCTGTCAAATGTGGGTGGCGCGTGGTCAAAAAGAAAGCCCCCAACAAATGGCGGACTTCCTATTAAAAATGCTGGAATAGAAAAGAGACCTCGGTCTCTTTTTATGTTATGTTTCTTTAGTTCCCCGCTCCTAAAAATTGATCCACAAAGAAACTGAAGTAAGATTTCTCTCCTGTAATCAGGACACACTTCCCTTCCAATCCATATCGTAGGAGTTTTGCCTCCTGATCCTTGAGACGAAGAACTCCCTCTATTTTGAAAAAGTTCCCCTGTTCTGTCCGAGTGGCACTCGAAGCAATTGAGCTAATACAGGCCTCTAGCGTAATTGGTTTTTGTTTACTTCCCTGTGTGCTAAAGCGAATCCGATCACCTACATGAATCGTGGCTATATCTTTTGAAGGAATATAGGTAACAATCTTGACTTCTTTTTCTTTCTGAATGAGTGGATAAACTTGAGCCAAAGGAGTGCCTTCCGCTACAATACTCGCTCCTTTTGTTTCATCATTCAAATGAATCACCCCTTCATCCTTGGCTAGAATCCGAGTCTTCTGAAGAAGATTTTCTTGTGTTTTTAACTTACTGTCTAAATCTGCAATTTGCTGAGAAAGAAGCAACAAATCCTGTCCAACTTTACTCAGCTGTTGAGCTTTCAGAGAGGCTATTTGACTATCTAAGCTGGTTGAAAAAGCTTGTTGGCTTCCGGATCCCGCATATTGGATTCGATAATTAGAAATACTCGCCTCTAACTGCTGGATTTGACTATCTAGCTGACTGATAAAAGAAGCTTGTGCCTGAGCGTTTTCTTCTCCATGTGGTTGCTGAGCGTAACTCTGGTAGAGAGAATAAAGTGGATGAGTCGCATCCAGACTTCTTCCCTCTAGTAGAGCTGATTTTAGACTATGGTAATCAGCTAATCGTTTCTCCTGGTCTTGGATAGCTTGGCCGATTTCTGCTTGACTGGAACTTGTACTGGCATTTTGAGAAGCAATGGTTGCATTTTGTTGATGGGCTTGCGCTTGGAGAATCGCTATTTGTTGCTGGTAATCCTTAAACAGCTGGTCATACCCAAAATGCTCATTTCCTGTAAACTGACTCTCCCCGGTCTCAATGCTCGTTTTCAACAATTTTAATTGTTCCTCCTGTTTCTTTAAGAGGTCTAGTTGTTGCGTCAAGCTCATTCCTTGTTGTTTTTCCTGATCCTCCTGGTATTCTACCAAGATTTCGCCCTTCTTAATCTCTTTATTTTCCTTCAAATGGTTGACTTGAATGGGAGAATTACTCGTTGACTGGATTTGGTCCACCACGCGCGTAGCTTCAATCGTCCCGCGACTAGACAAGGTCACTTCCTTCTTGGCAAAGACAGAGAAACCGACAACAAACAGTAGTAAAAGAAAACAAGGGACTACCCATAAACTAGCAAAATTATGGAAACGTTTCTGATAGAATTCTGCACTTTCAAAATATTTTTCGTTCATCATACTCTCTTTTTTTCTCCTAGTCCTCTCTTAACAAGTAACCAAATGGCTGTAATAGCCATTCTTTTTCAGTAGTTCTTCATGGCTGCCCTCTTCCTTCAGACGACCTTGGTCCATGAGGAAGACTCTTTCAGACCGTTCTGCAATCGTTAACCGATGGGCGATAAAGATAATGGTTTTATCTAAGGCCATCAAGCGGTCCACAATTTTCTTCTCCGTCAAGATGTCCAAGCTACTGGTCGCTTCATCCAAAATCAAAATCGGAGCGTCCGTTAATAAGGCACGCGCCAAGGCAATCCGTTGCCGTTGACCACCAGAGATTCCCATGCCATCCGTAGTCAATTCCGTTTGGTAATTGAGGGGCATACGCTCAATGTCTTCTCGAATTCCTGCGATTTCAACAGCGTGCAAGATATCTTCCTGACTGGTTCCTTCCCGCGCTCCCAGTAACAAGTTCTCTAAAATCGTACCATTAAAGACATAGGGCTGCTGGGGTAAATAATTGATTTGCTGGCGGAGCAAGGTCTTATCCACTTGCTGGATATCCGTCCCTCCCAGTCGAATCGTTCCTTTATTGGGTTGGTAGAAATTCACCATCATCTTCGCTAGCGTGGTTTTTCCAGAACCGGAAATACCGACAAAACTCACCTTGCTCCCTTTTTTGATCTTTAAGTTAATATCTGTTAAAACATTGGCTCCAAAACCGTACTTGTAGTCTACTCCCTCAAAAACCAGATCACCATCGAGAGCCTCACGCTCTTGAAGGGGCTTCTTCTCTGCGAACTCAGAGTCTATCAAATAGACTTCATTCAGACGGGTATTGGCTACTCGAGCTGCTTGAAGTTTGGTTTGGAGGTTGATCAAATTCTCTAGAGGTCCTGTGAAATAAACAAGGAGAGTGTTGTAGGTGATCAACTGCCCCAAGCTCAATTCTTGCTTCATGACCAAATGAGCTCCCATCCACAAGACCAAAACATTCAAAATCAACTGGGCCAAGTGCTTGAGCCCCTTTTGCAGACTCTCCGCCTTGCTCATGGCAAAGGACTTCTTGAGATAGTCCACAAATTCTGAGTCAATCTTTTGATAACGACTACGCTCACTGGTCAGAGACTTGATGGTTTCGATCCCATTGATATCTTCGATTATGGAAGACGACAAGACACTATTGGCTTCCATGGTTTCATTATTTAAGCGCTCAAAAGGCTTCATAAAGGCAAAAATAATGACCGCATAAATCGGTAGCAAGAGAATGGTCAAGAAAAAGAGGTGAGCATTTTGGCTAAACAGGACTACTGATAAAATCAAAACAATGGACAGATCCAAAAAGATTGAAAGCAGCGTACTAGCCAGAGCATCGATAATCCGGTTGGCATCTGTAAACCGCGACACCACTTCTCCTGTCCGTCGAGTTGCAAAGAAACTCATAGGCAACTGAAAAACATGCTTAATATAGGACAGAATGACATCAATAGACAAACGTTGACCTAAAACAAGAAGCAAGTAATCTTGCGCATAGGTCAGAACCTGCTGTAAGATGTAAACCACGATCAAACCTAGTGAAATCACACTCAGGGTCTGCTTCATCTGATCAGGCACATAGGTATCAATAATCGATTGTAAGTAGTAAGAACCCACAATATTGATGAGGGTTACCAATAACGTTGCAAGAACAATATGAAGGACTAATTGCCGCTGTTTAAACAAAAGAGGGACAAAGTCTAGGAGCCCATTTTTCTTTTCTTTACTCGGTTGATAGGCTGGAGTCGGGGCCAGGGCAATGACAATCCCTGTCCATTCCTTTTCAAACTCTTCGATCGTCAATTTGGTCATCTTTACCTTCGGATCTGGATCTGCTATGTAAAGATACTTTTTATCTTTCTTATAGACTACGTAATAGTGAGGGAGACGCCCATCCTTGATCACGTGGACAATCAATGGATAGGTCACTCCTTCCAAGTCAAAAAGTGTGCGGTCTGCTCGGAAGGCGCGTGTCTCAAATCCCAACTCCTCAGCCACCTTGACCATACCTAAGGCGGTCGTTCCATCTGCAGTCGTTTTTGCCTTCTCCCTCAGACTAGCTAAAGAATAGTATGATCCATAGTAACCAAAGACCATGGCTAAAGCTGCAACACCGCAATCTCTCATGTCAACTTGTTGGCGATAATGTTTTTTCTTAAATCCCATAAGAACCCTTTCCAATCGTTTGTTTCATCTTAACAAAAAGGACTATCTAAGAAGAAAAAATCGCTATTTGGTTCATTATTTTAGGTATTTGGTCATAAAAATATCGAAATCAGGAGAGTTGTTATCTATTTTGAAAAAGAAAAAACGCCTATTTTTACAGACGGTCATTTCTTTCTATGAAGGAAACTTAGGGAGCAAATAGGTGAGCAAAGCCAGAAAACAAGGTTTAAAGACAAAACAAAAAGCCCACTGTTGTAGGCTTTCTGCAAGTTTTTTCTTGAAATTAAAGCATTTTGTTGTAGAATTCAACGACAAGTGCTTCGTTGATTTCTGGG
>CABREZ010000042.1 GCA_902470035.1 uncultured Streptococcus sp.
AATAATCCCGAGTGCCTGAAACAACTATGTTTCAGGCACTTTTCTCACCGCGGAAAGTTTTAATATAGTCAGAATTGATTCTAATCATTAAAAATCATTTTTCTTTACAGAATGACTTTATTTTGTTACGAAAAATAGTTTATCTACATTCTCCTATGCTTACTTTACTGGAGGAATTGGTGGCATAAATAAATCTTTCAAATCATCTACGGAGTCTGCTTTCATCCATTCTGGCATTCCTTGTTTCCAGACTAGACTTGAAGGTAACAACTGCCCTGATAGAGCCATTTGCGTCAAAGCATTCTTATCAAAAGGTCCAGATGTTTGTCCATTAACAGCTATGTGATAGGTGGTTGTAGGTAGGGGTGGCGGTGTCATTCCCATCTGTGGCTGCGTATTAGCCACCATATTATTCATCGTTCCGGCAATATTCTGGCCTACAGCACCACCAACTGCCATACCTGCCATCATTGCAGCAGGATTAAAACCTGCATCTCCTCCCAAAGAAACAGTACCTGAACCAGCAGAGCCCATTTGTCCTAATGATTCAGCGCCAGCAATACCAACCTCTGTTTGTTTCTCAATTTGGAAGGCACCTAAATTTGAAGACTGCGTCTGTTTATGCTGTGCATATTGCCCTTCTTCACGCTGAATACGAATTCGCTCAACATAATCAGTTGTCTCAGCTTCGATTTTAGCCGTTGTGACATCTTTAGTAACGGAAATAAGCTGTCGATAACCTTCACTTGCCTTATCCACTTCTATTGACGCAATATCAACATTTGAAACAGTGACACCAAAAGTAGCTTCCAATCTATCTATGACATCACTTTCAAGAGCATCATTTATTACAGCAATTTTATTCTCAAGTTTAATGACAGGAATGTTATGTTCCGCAGGAGCATTCGCAACAATATTTTTAGTATATCGAGCTACTGCATCCTTAATTTGTTTTTGAAAATCATTAAGATTAAATGTTTGAAGTCGATGGAGCTTGATAAATTCCTTATAATCAGAAATTTTAAAGCTAATTGTTCCTCTAACTGCAACAGGAACACCAAAATCTAAAAACCTTGAATCATAGACATCAAAAAATGGCACTGCAAATTTCACTTGGATAAGTTGCGCAAGATTGATGAAATAAACTTCTGCTTGAAAGGGTGTCCCACCGTCATAAGCTGCACCTACTATGCTTGCTAAAACGGGAAAATTCGATGTCTTAATAGTCTGGTCATAAGGACCTAAAATATAATCTTGTATCGTCCCGTCTTTTTGCTTATACACAAAGACAGCAACTTCTCCATCTTTAACACGTAATGAGGATCCCCAGCGGATAGCATTTTCTCGATCACTTGCACCTTGTGGAACCCCTCTAGGATGCCATTTCCATATCAAATAGGATGCTTCATCACAACGGATTTCATCCATGAAACCGCCTGTTTTATTCATACCAAATACTTTCATACCCTTCTCCTATAACTTTTCAATATTTAAACATGTTATTTACTTTCTTTTTCTCCAAGGGATTAGTAAAAATGATCCCAATAGTAAAAGTGTTCCAGGTATTGAAAAAATAAGTACAAGAGCATTCCCTTTACCCAATGCATTTTCCAATAGAGCTGCTATTGAAATTATAATTAATCCGATAGTAAAAGTTAGAAGGAATTGCAATTTTTTGGATTTCTTAACGGTAGTAACCAAAACTTTTTGTCTTTTATGTTTTTGAGTCTGAATGTACAACTGATGAATGTAGTGAAATTCTTGAGTATCTCCAAAAGAAAGTGTTGCCTTCTGATAAGCTTGCTGTAGCTTTGCTTCCCAAGCTTCATAATCATAATCATACGAATTCATATTTGAAGTCGCTAGAATAACAAACTCATAAATATCTTCTTTTGTATTTGGAACATAGAAATTTCGAATGATACTAATTTTTTGCTCCGCACTTTCAGCCAACTCTAATTTGGTTGCTAATTCATCAACTCTGCTCTTGCTCTTTGATCCCCTTAGCTCATAGCCACAGCTTGGACACGAAGACATAAAGGAGTTTAGCATCTCAGCACAATTTGGACACTTATGGAGCTCTCCATCATAGACTGATTTCCTTTGTTCCGATTCTGTATGCGCTTCTCCTATCGCTACACCACAACCACTACAAAAACGAGCACCTTCAACGAGTGCATGTCCACAATTTATACAAAAACCCATTTTCTTTTTCTCCATTTTCCCAGTTTACACCAAAAATTATCGGCGACACGGTTTCATTATACCGCTTTTTCAACGCTCTGTAAATCCATTTTTTCCTTTAACAAAAGCATTCTAAGCGGTTACAAGTTTTAAAAAATAGAGCTCGATAAATGAATCAAGCTCTATTTTTTAGATTCTCTTTTTCATCTCGGCAACTGCCATCATGACTTCCATCGGGGTCATGTTGTAGATATCAAGATTCTTCAACTCTTCTAGTACTGGATGAGCGGCATCTGCTGCAAACAAAGATAACTGTTCGCCAAGCTCTGGAGAGGATTGCTTTGTTGGACCGGCCACCGGCACTTCTTGGCTTTGGCCTTCTAATTGACTCAGGATGGCATCCGCCCGCTTCAAGAGGTCGCTTGGCAGGCCTGCAATCTTGGCCACATGGATCCCGTAGGATTTATCAGCTGGTCCCTTTTCGATCCGGTGCAAGAAGGTCACTTGGCCATCCTTCTCCAAGGTGGCGACGTGGACATTGCGCAAGCTAGATAAGGTCTGCTCCAAGTCGGTTAGCTCATGGTAGTGGGTAGCAAAGAGGGTCTTGGCCCCTGTCCGGTCATGGATGTACTCGATGATGGCTTGAGCCAAGGCCATGCCATCATAGGTCGCTGTTCCCCGTCCCAACTCATCAAATAAGATCAGTGAGGCTGGAGTCGCTTGGCGAATGGCATTGTTGGCCTCCATCATCTCGACCATAAAGGTTGACTGACCGGATACCAAGTCATCTGCTGCCCCAATCCGGGTGTAAATGGCATCAAAGAGAGGGAGGGTCGCCGCCTGAGCCGGTACAAAGGAACCAATCTGGGCCATAATGACAATGATGGCCAACTGACGCATATAGGTGGATTTCCCACTCATATTGGGCCCCGTAATCAACTGGATCTGGCAAGTCTCATCCATGGAAATACTATTGGGAATATAACTTTGAGCTCCCATCACCTTCTCAACAACTGGGTGACGGCCCTTTTCAATCCGGATATCACGCGCCTCTTGGAAGACTGGACGGATGAGCTGTTGCTTTTCAGCTACACAGGCCAGACCTTGCAAGACGTCGACCGTTGCTAGGGCTTGGGCTAGGGACTGCAAGCGCTGAATGTACTTGCCGACTTCCTCTCTGATCCGTAGGAAAATCGCATACTCTAGGCTAGTCGACTGTTCCCGAGCTTCTAACATTTCTCCTTCGATCCGAGCCAGTTCTTCCGTCCCAAAGCGCTCGGAGTTTTTCAAGGTCGCCTTGCGGAAGAAATGAGCTGGCACACGGGATAATTGAGAGTTGGTTACATGGAAATAGTAGCCATCTTTTTTGTTGTAGTCGATTTTAAGTCCGGTAATACCACTGGCCTCCCGTTCTTTGGCTTCAATCTCCGCAATCCAGCCGGTCCCTTCTCGGAGGACGACACGGTACTGGTCCAGGGTTGGATCAAAGCCGGTACGGATGATATTGCCTTCTGTCAGAACGATAGGTGCATCAGGGTCAATCGCTTCTTCGATGAGTCGGCAAAGCTCTGGGAGCTCATCTAACTGCGCAATGAGGAGGTCTAGCACCGGCTCTCCCATCTCGACTAAGAGCGATTTAATCAAGGGAACGTGGCGTAGCGTTTCACCCAACTGCAAGAGGTCCTTGGGAGTGGTCTTACCAAAGGAAACCCTACTGGCCAAGCGCTCGATGTCGTACACACCCTTGAGACGGTCTGCCAGATCACTTCGCTCAAAGAAATGGTCCAAAAAGACTTGGATAATCTCTTGGCGCTCTTCGATCCGATGGCGGTCCATCAAGGGCTTCTGGATCCAAGCCCGCAAGAGACGTCCTCCCATGGCTGTCTTGCTTTCATCTAGGAGCCAGTAGAGGCTACCATGTTTTTTGCCTGTCCGGGCATTCTCTGTCAAGTCCAAACTCGCCTTGGTCGCATAATCCATCTGCAAGAAATCACGGACTTCATAGTGATGAGCAGGTTTGATATGGTGGAGCTCCCGCTTCTGGGTTTCCTGGACGTATTGGAGCAGACCTCCTGCCGCTATTCTTTCCAAATGAGTCAAGTCAGCCCCTAAAAGTTGGACATCCTCCGCTACTTCTGAGATAGGGGAGAGCAAAAGATTCATTTGGCCAAGAAGGACTCTTTCTTCCCCTTCTGACAAGGAGTAGGTCAGAACAATCTCACGCGCCCGTAGGTTGCGAATCTCCCCACAGACCATGGCAAAATCATTCAAACTGGTGACCTGAAACTCTCCAGTCACCAAGTCCATATAGGCAAGGCCATAATCCGTCTCATCATGAGACAAGGCTACCAGGAAATTGTTGGCGCTGTCTGGCTTGGTCGAGTCGACAACCGTCCCTGGGGTAATGACTTGGACTACTTCCCGTTTAACTACACCGACAGCTTGCTTGGGATCTTCCATCTGCTCTGCAATAGCCACCTTATAGCCTTTTTCGATCAAGACATCGATGTACTGCTGGGCCGAATGATAGGGAACTCCAGCCATGGGAATCGGATTTTCTGCATTTTTATTCCTTGAGGTCAAGGAAATCTCTAAAATCTGAGCGGCATTGACGGCATCTTCATAAAAGAGCTCGTAAAAATCTCCCATCCGAAAGAGCAAAAAAGCATCCGGATAGTCTTTTTTGATATCTAGGTATTGCTGCATGCCAGGTGATAGTTTTTCTGCTGCCATATTGCTCCTTTTCTATATCATTGCTTTCATTCTGAGAGCTTGCTCCAACTCTAAACTGACATAAAAGGAGGGCCGATCCCTTTCTGGACTGGTCCCTCGCCCTTGACTAGTGACTAGAATGTTGGAGAATAGTCTGCTGGACCGTTTGTGCTACTTCTTGGTCCTTGCAAACAATTAAGAGGGTATTGGCTCCTGCGACGGTGCCAAGGATCTGATCATCCAAAATCTCATCGACTGCGTTGGCTAAAATGGCCGCCTCTCCAAGCTCCGTCCGAACAACCAGTGTGAACTCTGCTCTCGAGACTACTTGTGCATATTGAGCAATCAGTCTAAAAATATCTGTTCGATCAGGTTCATCGGCTAATTTATAATAGAGCCCACCCTTTTCTTTTACCTTGATCAGACCAATTTCTCGCAGATCTCTGGATAAGGTTGTCTGGGTTACTCCCGCCCCTCTCTGATCTAGGCGGTCTTGAATTTCTTTTTGCGTCGATAACTTCTCATTTTGAATAATCTCTCGAATCAAAAGCTGACGTTCATCTTTTTTCATTTTTGCTCCACTTTTGAATAATTATACTTTGATTATACCAAAAAGTTTGAAGAAAGGCCGAATTTTGTGATAGAATAGTAACAAAAGACCAAAGGAGCTACTATGAATCATAAAGAACTTATTGCAAGTGAATTGGCAAAAGTCATTGAAGGCTTAGACCAAGAAACTATCTTAAATTTACTAGAGCAACCAAAATCTTCAGACCTTGGAGACATCGCCTTTCCTGCCTTTTCTTTGGCTAAAATCGAACGCAAAGCTCCTCAAGCGATTGCTGCTGATATTGCGGAAAAAATCGATGCTTCTCACTTTGAAAAAGTCGTTGCTACTGGTCCTTACGTAAACTTCTTCTTAGATAAATCACAAATCTCTGACCAAGTCATCAAATCTGTTATCCAAGCGGGTGCCGACTACGGCCAACAAGACGAAGGACATGGTCAAAACATTACCATCGACCTTTCTAGTCCAAACATCGCAAAACCATTCTCAGTTGGTCACTTGCGTTCAACTGTTATCGGGGATGCTCTTTCAAACATCTTCCGCAAAATGGGCTACAACACGATTAAAATCAACCACTTAGGAGACTGGGGCAAACAGTTCGGTCTCTTGATGGTGGCTTATAAAAAATGGGGTAACAAGGAAGCTGTCGAAGCCAACCCAATCGATGAATTGCTAAAACTTTACGTTCGTATCAATGCTGAAATTGAAAACGATCCTGAGCTTGATGAAGAAGGACGTAAATGGTTCAAAAAATTGGAAGATGGGGATCCAGAAGCGACTGAATTGTGGCAATGGTTCCGTGACGAAAGCTTGGTGGAATTCAACCGTATCTACAAACTCCTTGGTGTTGAGTTTGATAGCTTAAACGGAGAAGCTTTCTACAACGACAAGATGGATGAAGGGGTTCAAATCCTTGAAGACAAAGGCTTGTTGAAAGAATCTAAAGGAGCTAGCATCGTTGAGCTTGATGATGTCAACCTTCCGCCAGCTATGATCAAAAAATCAGACGGTGCCACTCTTTATATCACTCGTGATATCGCAACCGCTATCTACCGTGCACGCACCTACAACTTTGTGAAAAACATCTATGCTGTGGGGCAAGAACAATCCAACCACTTCCGTCAGTTGAAAGCTGTTTTGAAGAAAATGGGATTTGAGTGGAGCGACGATATGATCCACGTTGACTTTGGTTTGGTCACAAAGAACCGCCAAAAATTGTCAACTCGTAAAGGAAATATCATCCTACTCGAACCAACTCTTCAAGAAGCTATCTCTCGCGCCAAAGCTCAGATCGAAGAGAAGAATCCTGAACTTGAAAACAAGGAAGAAGTGGCACGTGCAGTCGGTGTTGGTGCGGTTAAATTCTACGATTTGAAGACAGACCGTCGCAATGGGTATGACTTTGACCTCGAAGCCATGGTATCCTTTGAGGGGGAAACTGGACCTTACGTTCAATACGCATACGCTCGTATCCAATCCATCCTTCGCAAAGCTAACTTCACTCCATCAACAGATGCAACTTACAGCTTGAACGATCCAGAAAGCTGGGAAATCATCAAACTTCTCCAAGACTTCTCTCGTGTCGTGAAACGTGCCGCTGAAAACTATGATCCATCCTTGATCGCAAAATATGCCATCAACTTGGCTCAAGCTTTCAACAAGTACTATGCTCACACTCGTATCTTGGATGAAAGTCCAGAACGCGATAGCCGTCTTGCTCTTAGCTACTCAACAGCAGTTGTTTTGAAAGAAGCACTTCGTCTATTGGGTGTAGATGCGCCTGAGAAAATGTAATTTCTTCCTTACTTTTTGATAGGAAACCATCTCTTATAGGGGTGAGAGGAATCGCTAAATAAACCTTATTTAGTTCCATCTCACTCCTTTTTTTATGCTAAATACACCTATATTTTTAGGGATTATCGTTTCCCTTCCCTTTATCCATTATCTTATCCTCTGGAGAATCCTATGAATCAAACTGTTTACATCCTTATTTTGGTTAGTCTACTCATCCTCTTTTTAATCAATAAATACGAGAGAGAAAAACTGCAAAAGATTTTACAAGAGCAACTCTTAAAAGATGAAACCTTCAAAGCAAGCATCAAGGAACAAATCCAAACAACGGAGAACATCAACGATGTCATCCACGCCATCAACAAGGACTATCGCCTCGGCCTCTTGCTTGCGAAAGAAATCACCGATCAATTAAAGTAACCCGCAAAAAAGGGAGTGGGGCAGAAATCGGTAATTCGTTAGAATTCGATTTCGTCGTCCCACCTCCGCACAGTTGAGTAGGGCTGTAAAAGCTGATGAAATCAGCGTAGTAGAGGCCACTCAACCACTGCATCTTGCTTGATAATCCAAAGATAATTGAGAGGCTAGGACTTTGTCCCAGCCTCTTTTCTCTGCTAATTAAGCAGCCTCCTCCCATACAAAGAAACCCCAAACCTAGGCTTGGGGTTTCTCATTTTAAAAGTGATACAAGTCTTCGATAATACCAGCTACTTTTTTGATATCCCCTAGCATCCCTCGCATTTCAAAGTCTGCTAGCATAGGGAAACCAAAGCGTTGGCTGTACTGCTTGGCCGTTAGGCAATATTGATTATTAAAGTTGCGGTTTCCAGATCCTACAACTCCCAAGCATTTAGTGGCATTGTCTCCATAGGCAATAAAGTCTGCTACATCGGTCGTTAAAATCTCCACATCCCCATTATCAACACCATTTCCCCCTTCTAGGTAGGTCGGCAAAAAGGTAATAAAAGGTGCATCGACTTCAAAGAAGGGCTTCCCTTCTTTGACCAGGTCTTTGACATGGATTTTTTCAATAACCAAGTCAGGATACTGCTCCCATAGATAATCACTGAGGCGACGGACAAAACTTTCAGTATTACCACTTAAACTGATATAGACAAAACATACTTTCATTTTCTTCTCCAATCAGACCAACTCCTCTTCTTTGTCTAAAACTAGAGGAGCTTTTAAATGCTATGATCTAAGCTTGAAGGTCGCTAGCTGGTCTATTTTTCAATTTGTAGAGGAGGATTCCCAAGTAAACAAGGGCTACAACTACACTCAAGACAAGTGCATATAAGCTAGAAGCCTGTATCAAAGTCCGCAATTTATCTGATGTGATTACCGACATGGAAGAACGATAAGACCAGAAATTGTGCAAGCTTATTAGGAGGAAGGCTCCAATTTGACCCATATAGGCATAGGTTGCCTTGACAATATCCTTTTTAGACAGGAAGAAATAGCCAACAGCAATTAAGCCTGCAATCAAAAGAGAGAGCAACAACCAAGCGATTGGTCCGCGTAACGCTACGATTAATTTTTCAAGGAAGGCTTTGTATTCTTCCCGTTCAAGAGCAGTGGTTAAGTTCAAAGAAGCTGCCGTTTCATCTGTGACCTCCACTTTAGCCAATCCAAAGAAGGACTGAGCAGTTAATAGAGTTCCCATCGCTGAGAGGGCTAGCAAGACATACATATAAATCGGATTTTTCTTCATTGTATTTCCTCGTTTCTAATATCCATACTATTTATTATAACGTGAACCGAAGGGAAGCGCAAGTTTAGATTTTCCCAGTTATCCTATACAAAAAAGCTCCCTCTAAATCAGGATATGATCCAAAAGGAGCTCCTTTTTTATGAGTATATTGCTTCTAGAATTCTGAAAGCAAATTAGTTCAAGTGCCAGATGTCTTCGTTGTACTGAGCGATTGTACGGTCAGATGAGAAGAATCCTGCTTTAGCAATGTTGACGATGACTTTATCCAACCATGCGTCACGGTCTTCGTAGTCAGCCAACATTTGCTCTTTGACTTTGATGTAGTCTTCCAAGTCGAGAAGGGTCATGAACCAGTCTTTGTTGATCAACTCATTGTGAAGGCGAGACAAACTTTCTTGGTTACCAACTGCAAGAACAGCGTCGCTGACGATGAAGTCAACCAATGGTTTGATCGCTTCACGAGCGTAGAATTCGCTTGATTTGTATGCTGATTTTGCGTAAAGGTCGATAACTGTTTCTGAATCTTCACCGAAGATATAGATGTTTTCGTCTCCAACCAACTCAGCGATTTCCACGTTAGCTCCGTCCATAGTACCAAGCGTCAAAGCTCCGTTCAACATGAATTTCATGTTACCAGTACCTGAAGCCTCTTTAGAAGCCAATGAGATTTGTTCTGAGATATCACATGCTGGGATCAAGAAGCTTGCTGCAGTCACGTTGTAGTTTTCAACCATCACTACTTGCAAGTGTGGAGCTACTGCTGGGTCGTTTGCAATGACTTCTGACAAGCAAAGGACCAAGTGGATGATATCTTGAGCGATGGTGTAGGCAGGAGCTGCTTTACCACCAAAGAAGACTGTGATTGGACGAGCAGGGATATTACCAGCCTTGATGTCCAAGTATTTGTGGATGACATACAAAGCGTTCATTTGTTGACGTTTGTACTCGTGAAGACGTTTGATTTGGATATCAAAGATAGAATTTGGATTGATTTCCACACCTTGGTGCTCTTTCAAGTGACGAGCCAATTTACGTTTGTTGTGGGCTTTGATGTTTTCCAATTTTTCTTTGACAGCAGCTTTATCTTCGTATGAGAGAAGGTCTTCCAACTTAGAAGCATCATGGTGCCAGTCACGTCCAAGGATCTCATCCAAGTAGTGAGACAAGCTTGGGTTGGCATGCATGAGCCAACGACGGAAGGTAATCCCGTTTGTTTTGTTGTTGAATTTTTCTGGGTAAAGGTCGTAGAAGGACTTCAACTCTGAGTTCTTCAAGATTTCAGTGTGAAGAGCTGCAACCCCGTTAACACTGTATCCGTAGTGGATATCCATGTGAGCCATGTGAACACGATCGTATTCATCAATGATTTGAACAGCTGGATCTTTGTGTTCAGCACGAACACGACGGTCCAATTCTTCAATGATTGGTACCAAATGAGGAACCACTTCTTGCAAGAATTCAAGTGGCCATTTTTCAAGGGCTTCTGCAAGGATTGTGTGGTTAGTGTAAGCGGTCATGCTACGAACGATAGAGATGGCTTCATCCATTTCGATACCGCGTTCAGTCAAGAGACGGATCAACTCAGGAATGACCATAGATGGGTGAGTATCATTGATTTGTACAACTGCATAGTCAGCAAGGTCATGCAAGTTGCTTCCTTTTTCGATCGCTTCGTCGAGGATCAATTGTGCACCGTTTGAAACCATGAAGTATTGTTGGAAAATACGGAGCAATTCACCTTGACGGTTACTATCATCTGGGTAAAGGAAAAGAGTCAAGTTGCGAGCGATATCTGTCTTGTCAAAGTTGATACCATTTTCGATGATAGAAGAGTCAACTGAATCCAAGTCAAACAAACGCAAACGGTTTTTCGTAGCTGTTTTGTAACCAGGTACATCGATATCGTAAAGAGTAGATGTCAATGTGAAGTGTGCAAATGGTACTTGGTAGCTACGGCTTGAACGAACCAACCAGTTTTGGTCAGTCAACCAAGCGTTAGGAATGGTTTCTTGTTGGTTGTTTTTAAGAACTTGTTGGAAAAGACCAAAGTGGTAGTTCAAACCAACACCGTCACCGTTCAAACCAAGTGTAGCGATTGAGTCGATAAAGCAGGCTGCCAAACGTCCCAAACCACCGTTACCAAGTGATGGTT
>CABREZ010000043.1 GCA_902470035.1 uncultured Streptococcus sp.
TGAATTGACCGTTATCCGTCGCGGTAAGAAAAAATACTTTGTTTTGACTTATTAAAAAGAAGACCTCTGAAGCTATGACTTTCAGAGGTTTTTTGGTACACTAGAAGTATCATGACGATCAAACCAAAATTACAACGATTTCAGACTGCATCGGCTTTTGCCTGTCCCATCTGTCAAGAAGCCCTCGACCTGGTCCAACAAAGCTTGGCTTGTCCCAACCGCCACTCCTTTGACTTGTCTAAGTTTGGCTATGTGAACTTGGCGCCACAAGTGAAGGCCTCCAAGGACTATAACAAGGAAAATTTCCAAAACCGGCAACTCGTTCTAGAGAATGGTTTCTACGACCATATCCTTAATGCCTTGTCAGAATGCTTGTCTCCACTGGCCCATCCAGTCAACATTTTAGATATTGGTTGCGGGGAAGGCTACTATTCGCGCAGCTTACAAGAACGCCATCCAGACCACTCCTTTTACGCCTTTGATTTGTCGAAGGAATCGATCCAGCTGGCTGCCAAAAGTGACCAGGACTGGAAGGTCAAGTGGTTTGTCGGAGATCTAGCCCGTCTCCCTCTTTTAGACCAGAGCATGGACCTTCTCCTAGATATCTTTTCGCCAGCAAATTATCAGGAATTTAAACGGGTCCTGGCCCCAGACGGTCGCCTTATCAAGGTCATCCCAACTGCCGCCCATCTGCAAGAGATTCGTCAGAAGGTGAAGGACCACCTGGATCAGGCTGATTATTCCAATGAGCAGATTATTCAACATTTTTCTGATCATTTTACGATTGAAAATACCATCCATTGCCAGGAAACCTTCGAACTCACATCAGCATTACGGGAGGCTCTTTTGAGCATGACGCCTCTCCTCTTTCACGTCGATCCAGCTCAAATTGACTGGACCAATCTGACCCAAGTCACGATTTCTGCCACGATTTTGATCGGAAGAAGCAACTAAAAATACCCTCCATTGATTAAAAATGGAGGGTATTTTTCATGTTTACAGATTAATCACTTTCCACTACGCCGATTTGTTGACGGTAAGCCTTAGGAGACTTGCCACACAACTTGCGGAATACCTTGTAAAAGTAACCGACATTGCTGTAGCCGACCTCATAACAAATATCTTCAATACTTTCCGTTGTGGATAACAGCAACTGTTGGGCAGCTTTGATCCGTTGTTTATTCAGCAGTTCCGCAAAAGTGGAATTGGTCTCACGTTTGATCAATTGCCCTAAATAAACGGGATTGATATAGAGATCTTTGCTGATATCCTTGAGCGACAGTTCCTTCCGATAGTCGCGTCCAATTACTTCTAGGACGGTCGCCACATTATTGTTCATCCGATATTGAGAGAAGAAACTCTCCAATTGGTTCCGAACGCAGGTAACAAGATCCTCGAAAGTCGTTGTCTCATGAACAGCTTTCACAATTTCTGTCAGGTCATCTCCCTGCAGGTGTTCAAACAAATGAAAGACATCCATAATGAACTGAATAAAGAGTTGCTTGGCTATCGCCACTTTTGGGGTATGGCTTCTCACGGTTTCTTCCAACCAGTTCAACTCCTCCAAAATCTGTTGGATATTTCCCTGAATGATAACACGGTAGATGGGTTCGTAGTAATTAAAGACACCATCTTCTTCCTCCAAAGGGAGATCCTCATAAAACAGACTTCGTTCAACAAGCTCTTTAAATTGTTGAAAATGTTCTTTGTAAGGTGCTTGGAAACGGCGCTGTAGGAAAGCTCCTTCATCCTCATCTGAAAGATAGAGTTGAAGATTTTTTCCTAAGACCTGATAAGACGAACTGGCAAAGCCTTTCCTTTCCTTATCCACTCCAATCCAGAGTTGTTTTCTCCCTCGAATGGCTTTTTCAAACTCTTCTTCTGACCAGTCTTCATGAAGGAGCCGATTAGCCGTCTCTTGATCTGGTTTTTTTAGAGTTTGAGATAACTTTTCTAGGATATTCCCCAGCTCCATCTTATTGACAGGCTTTAACAGGTAGTCTGCTACCCGGAGGTTTAAGGCTTTTTTTACATAAGCAAAATCTTGGTAGCCCGACATAATGATATAGGCTGCATGAGGAAGAATGGACTGCATTTGATCAATCATTTCCAGACCAGTTTTTCCTGGCATATTGACATCCGTAATCACGATATCCACTGGATAATCCGAAACATAGGCCAAGGCTTGATCTGCATCCTCTGCTGTGTAAACAACCTCCATGTCCCATTTTTCAAAGGGAATCAGTTTTTTCAACCCCTCAGTAATCATATATTCATCGTCAACCAATAAGACTTTATACACGATTCTTTCCTCTTAAGTGTCCTCGATGGTAATCGTATAAAGAACACCTTTTCCTTTTTCTGATGTAATTTGAATTTGGTAACGATCCCCAAAGTAGAGAAGGAAACGCTCGTGGACATTGACAATCCCAATCGATTGTCGCCCCTTACTCTCTTCTACTTCTTCTCGTGGATCCCTATGACTCAATATTTGTTGGATCCGTTGCAGTTGGCTCAGTTCCAGTCCTATCCCATTGTCTTGAACCCGAATTTCCACAGCTTCTCCAACACGACGGACTTTTATACTAATGACATTGTCTTTGCGCTTGTGGTCAACTCCATGGACAAAGTAATTTTCCACTAATGGCTGAAGAGTAAACTTGGGAATAACCATCTCTTCTAGACCTGGTTCAATTTTAAAGCCGTAGGCAATCGATTTTGGATAACGTACCATACAGAGATAGCTGTATTTTCTACAAAATTCCAACTCATTTTCGATGGTCGTTTCTTTCTCCTCTGAAATATTGTTTCGAAGGAGACTACTAAATTCGTAAATAATATCAGCTAATTCTTCTTGATCCTGCATAACTGCATACATGCGAATAAACTCCATGGTATTATACATAAAATGCGGATTAATCTGCGCTTGCAAGGCCTTCATGTTGGCATCTTTTTGACTCAGTTGTAGCTGATAAATATCCCGGATCGACTTGTCCATATTGTCCAACATGGTATTGGTCATTTCCGCAACTAAGAGGAGCTCCTGCTCTTTGGTATCCACATTGATCCGTCGCTCAGAATCCCCCTGACTGATGGCTTCCATGGTATCTACCAAATCCAACACTTGTTTTTGGTAATTACGGAAAATACGTTGCAGCAAGAGATACAAGACCAAGACCAGGATTAGGGCGACCGAAATCATCCAGGTAAAACTAAATAAGGCTGTTCGAACCGTATAAGAAGTCGGGATTCCAACCCAGATTTGATAGCCATAAGCAGTATCTCGCACAATCCACTGGCTATGATCTTTAGGGTTGATATCGCCCCTGTGGTAAAAAACCTTGCCCAAGGGATTATAGATCTGGACGGCAACTGGAATGGTGTCTTGGATATTGTCGACGACAGAATCCAATAGCGCTGGATTGATTTTAATGTAAGCCAGTCCAATATCCTGGCCAGTCGTCACATCTGTTAAGGAGACTGGGATGGCTTGTGAGCTAGCCTTGTACCGATCCGCTGGAACTTGTTGCCCTCCTTTTTTATTTTTACTGGAGACAAACACCGTTGTATAATCGTTTAACACCAAATCGATTTGGTCGAGTGCATCGTGTTCCAAGTAAAGAGTCTCAACATTGCGGTGCAGCGAAACTTGAATATAATTGGAGAAAAAATTATCCAATCGCCAGCTTTCGTATTCAGAAGGCGTCATTGAAAAATACTTGTAGACTCCTTCGAGCTTGGCAGGATTCTCTACCAGACTCTTCCCCCATTGAGAAGATCTCTTATAAACATCCTCTACCTCAGCAGTCAAGCGCGAGGAAATCAACTGAGCGATTCGATCTGTCTCTGCTTTCTGATTATGCCAATAGACCAAAGATACCGTCACACCTAAAGTCGTAATGATCCCTACCATGATATAGGCATAGAATTTCAAAAGTGTTGCTAACCATATTTTTTTCATAATTAAGAAACCACTTTAGAGCGAATTGTTTCATAGACGGGTTGAAAAATATCATTGACAAAGAAATGCCACAAGCCCAGTAAAACAAAGAAAAATAAAGCCGGAACGAAATGGGTAACAACTCCTAGAAGAAAGGTCCCCAAGAGAAACTTGGTCACTGCACGAATATCAAGAAAAGCACCAATAAAACTCAACTTCAAGCTATTAAGATAGGACAAGTCAAAATGGACTTGAAGCTTGAGATAGACTGCAAAAGTCAAGGGAGCTACCAATAAGAAAATCAAATTGACCAATAGGATAAAAATCTGAAACAGGGACAAGTGGGGCAATTGAACCATCAGATACATACCATAAATAAGAATGGCTTCGATCAAAAAAAATGTATAGAAAACCTGGTTGGCCCGACGGAAATTTTCTTTATAGAGCGACCAAGCTTCAGACCAAGCATATTGTTTGTAATCAGATCCATGTTCGGCATATAGACTCATAATCGTTGCACTAGCCGGCCCAAATCCAAATAAGATGCCTCCACAAAAGGTTAGCGCCCAAAAGATTCCTGTTGCTAGCATAGCTAAATAGACCCTTGTAAAAATAAATTCAATCATTCTTCCCATAATGTGTCTCCATGTTCATTTGCTGTAGAGGGGAACTTACGACTTAGTATAGTTTCCCTAGTACAACTGATGATTCTACCCTATATTATAGCACATTTCCCCTGATGGTTTCGATTTCAAAATCATCAACAGAAAAGACTTTGAAGTGCGAAGACCTCAAAGTCTTTTGATAGACTTAAGCAAGTAATGCTAGCTTATTTCTTAGCAGCAAGGTACTCATCGTATTGTTTTTGGATTTCATCCAATACTTTTTGGTAGGCACCTTCTGATTTCAATTTTTCAAGCATCTTAGGAATTTCAACTTCAGGATCTACTGTACCTGTATTGATGGCACTTGTGAATTGATTCAAAGTGTTTGTAAGGGCAGTGATTTCTGATTTCACGTTTTCAGTGTTGAAGATGAATCCAAGTGCTGGAGATTCTTTAGCAGTTTCTAAGTCTTTCTTAGATTGTGCAATTTGCTCATCCGTTACGTTTTCGTTGATGTAAAGAATCCAGTTGTTACCTGTGTTCCATCCAGACATGTGAGTGTTTCCGTTGTAGCCATCCAAGACTTTCACACGGTTTTCTTTACCTTCAACTTTTTCCCAGTTCTTGCCTTCTGGTCCGTAAACAAGACCGTTCAAGAGTTCTGGGTTTGTATTCAAGAGGTTCAATACTTCCATTGCTTTTTCTTTGTTCTTAGAGTTGTTTGAGATGACAAAGTTTGCAACTTGAGTAGTGTTGTTCTTCTTGTAAAGTTGAGTGAATGGTTTGATTTCGATCTTACGGTTTGCTACACGAGTAAGCAAGCTGTTACCGTAGTCAGCAGGTCCTACTGTTTCTTCACGTACCAACCAAGTATCTTGAGAAAGGTCATATCCAGTGTCGCTTGTAGCTACGTCTTTTGGAATGTATCCTGCTTCATAGTATTTATGAAGAGTCTTCAAGTTTTCAACATAACGTGGGATTGTGTAACGGTCAACGATCTTAGTTGTGTCACCTTGCAAATCGACAACGAATGGAAGTCCATCTACTGCGATGTAATCGAAGTCATCAGAAGGTCCACCATAGCTCTTGTTCATTGCGAATGGAACAACGTTTGGATCTTTTTCTTTGATCGCTTTCAAGACTGGTTCAAGAGAAGCATAGTCTTTTACATTTGAGATGTCGATACCATATTTTTCAAGAAGTGGTCCGTTGAAGGCAAAGTTTTGTGAAGATGCAACGTTGGCTGCAACTGGAACTGAGTAGATCTTGCCGTTTACAGTATTCCCTTTGATGTATGCTGGGTCAAGTGCTTCATAAAGCTCTTTCCCTTCTTTCTTGTACAAGTCTGTCAAGTCAGCATAAGCACCTTTTTGAGCGTTGATGACATAGTTGTTTGCGAAAGCAATATCGTAGCTTTCACCAGATGAAATGATAACGTTCATCTTCTTGTCGTAGTCACCCCAACCAAGGTATTGGATGTCTAATTTAACGCCAGCTTTTTCTTCGATGATCTTGTTCGCATTTTCTAACAAGGTATCCAAGTTATCAGGTTTGTCACCGATTTGGTACATTTTGATAACTGTTTTACCATCTTCACTCTTAGATGATTTTTGGTTATCACCTGTTAAGTT
The DNA here is from genome assembly GCA_902470035.1 of uncultured Streptococcus sp. Lineage (GTDB taxonomy): Bacteria > Bacillota > Bacilli > Lactobacillales > Streptococcaceae > Streptococcus. The sequence continues at coordinate 6,177 of CABREZ010000043.1, forward strand.
ACCACAAGCAGCAAGAGTTGCTCCAAGTGCGAGAACGCTAGCAGAAGCTAAAGCATATTTTTTCCAATTTTTCATGAGAAAAACTCCTTTTTTATTTTTCTTTATTAACATTATGAAGGGTGGGTGAGAAAGGTTTGCTTACTCTTTCACACCACCGATGGTCAATCCTTTTACAAAGTAACGTTGGAAGAATGGATAGAGGATAGCGATTGGAACTGTTGCCACCACCACCATGGCCATCCGTCCAGTTTCCTTAGGAAGGGATTGGACCGCACCAGCGATTTGGCTAGATGCACCGACGGATTTAGAGATGTAATCCATATTATTTTGGATTTGCATCAGCAAGTATTGAAGGGGATAGAGGTTTTCACTCTTAATGTAGAGGAGGGCGTTGAACCAGTCATTCCAGAAGGCGAGGGCTGTGAAGAGACTGATGGTCGCGATCCCTGGGAGAGAAAGTGGTAAACAGATCTGGAAGAAGATCCGTGTCTCACTGGCTCCATCTATCCGAGCAGACTCAAGAATGGCTTCTGGGATTGTCCGTTTGAAGAAGGTCCGCATCAAGATGATGTTAAAAGGACTCAATAACATCGGAATGATGAGGGCTCCAACCGTATCTCCTAAATGAAGCAACTGAGTGGTAACGATGTAACCTGGTACCATCCCTGCACTAAAGAGCATGCTCAAGAGGGCAAAGACAGTAAAGAAGTTTCTGTACTTAAAGGTTCTACGAGAGATTGCGTAGGCGTAGGTCGTTGTAATGAAGACATTACATGCTGTCCCTACAATCGTCACAAACAAGGTAATAAAGAGGGCTTGAAGAATCTTATCCTTAAATTGAACAAGGAAAAGATAGCCATCTGCACCAAACTTAGCAGGCCAAAATTGGAAGCCGTGAATCGCCAAACTTTGTTCATCTGTCAAGGAAATCATGACAACGAAGATGAAGGGCAAGATACAGGATAGAGCAACCAAGCCGACGATGCTACTAAAGAAGATGTCTGCTTTCTTACTGAAGGAGTGGATCCCAACATTATCAACTTTTTCTTTTTTAATTTTTGATTTTGCCATGGTATCCTCCTTTCTAGAAGAGCGCTGCATTCTTATCAATCCGACGTGCTACAATATTAGACAGTAAAACGAGAATCAATCCGACAACTGATTGGTAAAGACCAGCCGCTGCGGCCATCGCAATATCTCCTGATTTAGCAAGTCCATTGTAGACATAGACATCAATTACGTTTGTCACACTATAAAGGGAACCTGAGCTATGTGGGATTTGGTAGAACAATCCAAAGTCAGCACGGAAGATATTTCCGATGGCAAGGATAGTCAAGACCGTAATCAAGGAAGCCAACTGAGGAATGGTAATGTGGCGGATTCGCTGCCACTTAGATGCTCCATCCACTGTTGCTGCTTCGTAGAAGGTTGGATCAATTCCCATGATGGTTGCATAGTACATAACACTGCTATAACCAAAGCCTTTCCAGATTCCTAAGAAGAGAAGAAGCGCTGGCCAAATGGCAACCTCTGTATAGAAGTTGATTCCTTTCATCCCAAGGGAAGTCAAGATATGGTTAATCAAGCCTTTATCGACGTTTAAGAAGGCATCTGTAAAGAAGCTAATGATAACCCATGACAAGAAATAGGGGAACAACATTGATGTTTGAAACACTTTAACCAACCGTTTGGAACGCATTTCACTAAAGATAATGGCAATCCCAACAGATACAATCAAGCCCAAGAAAATAAAGGCTAGGTTGTAAAGGACGGTATTTCTTGTAATGATATAAGCATCTTTAGAACTAAAGAGGAATTTGAAGTTATCAAATCCTACCCACTTACTCTTCATTACACTATCAATAAATCCCTCTCCGGTGATATGATAGTCTTTAAATGCGACAACGTTTCCCAAAACAGGTATGTAGAAGAATAAAATCAACCACGCTGCACCTGGTAAAACCATCAAGAAGAAAATAAGATTTTCTCTCAAGGTCTTAACAAACTTTTTCATCTGACTCCCCCCTTTGTCATTTTATTTTTTGGTAACGTTTACATTTTTTATTATAAAACTCTATGAAAACTTTTTCAAACTCCTAATTATAGAAAAAATTCTACAAATTTATGACATAGCCTTAAAAATGGAGAAAAAAGGAGAAGAAATGTCTCCATCGGACATCTTTCTCCTCCTTCAATAGCATTTTCTTTAAAGACAGCCTTTTGGATTAGGTCGTATAAATGGTCGAAGCTGTCGCAATGGTATGCCACTGGTTGGCTGTTGTAGCTGCGAAATCCTTATCTCCGTAGAAATCATTAAATGGCAAGATGCCTACTTCTAGTTCGTCGATACGAGAGATAGAGCCAGCTAGATAGTCCTCCATACGGCTTTCTGCTCGCTTGATTCGTTGCAAGAGTCCACCCATACGGATATCTACTGTATCCAAACCAAAGACTTTGTTTTCTTTCAACCATTGCTGGCTAAAGAGCTTGTGGAAGGTTTCAATCTGGCTTCTTAATTTTGGTAATTCTTCCCTAGCAATTTGTTGCAAGCTCTCTTTATCACCTGTTTGATAGGCTTGACGAATGCGTCGGCCTACATCAACTTTGCTACTTAAAATACCGTTCAACTGAGCCTGGGTCTCAAAGAGATAAGTATAGATGCCTGCTCTTTCTGTAATGTCAGAAAGAGTCTCAGCAGCCTTAGCAAAGTGAGGCTTGTCCTGTTCAGGAGTCATGTGCTTATCAAGAATTGGGCAAAGAACATCCTGATAAAATACATAGCGGTTAGGATTGATACCACTTAGATTTCCTGGTAGATCTGGTAAAAGGTTGGCCAAATCCAGCTGCATAAAGTCCTCAACTGACAGACCTGTATTGGTCTTGAAATGAGCTGACAAACGGTCTAAATCATTGCGGTAGCTGAGTTCTGCCCAGATTTGCAAGCTTGGCAGAATAGAGAACTGAGCTGTTTCACCACCATTGTCCCCCCAACCCGTCACAATGACTTCCTTGATCTGATTGGCACGGCAGGCTTTGTTAGCTTCGACAGCCACTAGACGGCTGAAATGGTTGTGTGGTGTGAAACCAATCCACTTCCAAGCACCACCTGCAAAGGCAATATCTTGGCTAATCTTGTGGTGATTACCGAAGTTACGGTTGTATTTTTCTTCGCTATCCTGATAATAATCCCAGTAAACCAAGGTCACACGGTCTTTTAGACGGTCTAAGTAAACACGAGTTTCTTCTGGAATTTCAACATCACGATCGTACTGGCCATCTGCTGACATGAGTTTGAAGAACATATCACTCCACATCTGGCAGTGGAAACCATACTTATCTGCGATATCTAGCACGCGCTCCAAATGTTGACACATGAGGAGGCTACGATCCACAACACCGTTTAAGATGAGGTAGCGTCCTAAACCAACCAAGTGAGCTTCGTCCATCCCAATATTGACCTTGCGTGTATGCAGTTTAGACAGAGTGGCAAACATGCCGTCAATTAGGTCGTAAACTTTTTCTTCGCCGATGAGGAGAATGTCCTCTACATCACGAAGTTGCTGGACTTCTTTGACACCCCATTTGACAAAGGCTGATAAGTGAGCCAAGGTCTGGATACATGGTACAAAGGTCATATCAAACTGCTGGGCGTAGGCTTCGATTTCCTGTAATTCCTCAGCTGAATAAGCCCCGCGGAAATAACCAAAATAAGGTTGCCCTTCAATCTGGTAGGTGTCTTCCATGTAGAGCTCAAAGGTTGAATAACCCATGAGAGCCAAGACTTCAATCATCTGCTTGGCAGATGCAACATTTAGAACCGCATTTCGTGAACAATCCGCCATGTAGGCTAAATCTTCGTAAGCAGCCTGTTCTTCAATCTCCACCTTATCACCTTCTTCTAAAGCTGTTGCGAGAACAGACAAGGCGCGATAGAGTTGGTGAGGTTTGCGATAAGTCAATTGATATTCTCCGCCCTCACCCTTGATAGAGATAGAGGCTTTGTCAGACTGAGCGACTGCCACTTCTACATTGGGTAGAGAAATGTGCTTTTTTAATGCTTCGATAGATTGGGCTTGTTTAGGACTAAGTCCGATAAAACTTACCATTGCTTTTCCTCCTGTAACCAGTTGACAAGGGCACCGTAGAGATTGGCATCTGCCTGATAGGTGCAAGCTTGGACGACTGGCGCAATTGTATACTCTTCATATCTTTCCACAAAGACGTCTACCGCTTTTTGCACCCCTTTGATAAAATCTGGGTTCTGACTGATAGAGCCACCTAGGCTAATGACATCTGGGTCGATCAGGTACTGAATATTGAGGAGCCCTTGAGCAAGATTACGATTCATCCGCTCAATGGCTTCTTGGCAAAGGGTATTGCCTGCTGCAGCCTCTTGGTAAACCTTTCGGCCATCCCAATCGGTTTGACCAGATTTTTCGATGACATAGCGAACCATGCTTCCTGTAGAAGCTAATAGTGACCAGTTGTTGAGTTTTTCTGCTGGTTCGATAGTTGTCATGTAACCAAACTCTCCACCCAAGCCATGGCGACCACGGTGAAGTTTCCCATTGATAATCATGCCCCCACCAATCCCTGTGCCAATGACAACACAGGCTGCATTTTCAATCTCAGGATGAGCTAGCAGTTCACTAAGTCCAACACAGTTGGCATCATTTTCTAGATGGACAGGTAGCTGGTGATGAGCAAGGGCCTGGTACCATGAAAATCCATGAATGTAAGGAATGGCACTAATCCCCTCAATCACTCCTGTTTCTTGATTGACCGCTCCTGGAACACTCATAGCAATCCCACGATAGTCCTGTTCTGACAAGCGTTGGCCCAACCAAGCCAACAAATCTTCTAAAGTTTCTGGAGTTGGGGTGCTGGTCTTATCTAAAATCTTTCCATCAGGAGTTAGA
>CABREZ010000044.1 GCA_902470035.1 uncultured Streptococcus sp.
ACGACGTTAACCGTTACCGTGAGTTGATCAACTCTCTTGGACTTCGTCGTTAATCATGATGCTAAGGGCGCTAAAAATCCGTATGAAAATAGGGAAACGACACAGTGTTCGATGAACACAAGGAGTTTCATCTTTTTCACTAGGATTTTAGCCCGAGCTCAAAACAGCTCTCAGGATTCAGGGGGCTGTTATTTTTGCCAAGTGCTTAGGCCGTGTTCGATTGAGCATATCTTGAAAATAAGGCTACTCTAGTTGAGTAGCTTTTTTATTTTTTGTCACTTCCCCTCGATGTACCATCATTACAATCTTCGGATCGTCGCCTTGTCTAGAAACGTTTTATCCAGCAAGAATGGAGCCTTCTGAATTCAGAGGGCTTTTTTGTTATCTTTTTTCGGACAAGATTCATTATTCTGAGTAAGTCGTTTTGTTTGACAGATGTAATTAACAGAGTTACAATAGACACATCTTAAGAAATAGAGGTTATCGATATGATTGATATTACATATCTAGATGGTGCAAAACAAGAAAGAGTCATGCATTTTGATTCCTATGAAGAATTTGAACGCTCCCAACAGACCTGCTTGATAGGTGTAGCGGATTACTATCCCGTACAAAAATTGACCTATAATGGGCACGAACTCGATTACCATGGAACTTACGGAGATGTCTTCTTCTATTTGATGAAGCAAGACCTCGATCAATACAAAAGCTAAAGGAGAAAAACAATGGCAAAAGCAATTACAGACGCAACATTTGAAGCAGAAACAAAAGAAGGATTGGTCTTGGTAGACTTCTGGGCGACTTGGTGTGGTCCATGTCGTATGCAAGGTCCAATCTTGGATAAATTATCTGAAGAACTTTCAGAAGATGTCTTGAAGATCGTTAAAATGGATGTGGATGAAAATCCAGAAACCGCACGTGCATTCGGTATCATGTCTATCCCTACTCTTCTTTTCAAAAAAGATGGTCAGGTTGTCAAGCAAGTGGCAGGTGTTCACACTGCAGAACAAATCAAGGCCATTGTGGCGGAGTTGGGTTAATAGCATAAGCACTCCCATTAATAAAATGGGAGTGCTTTTTTATATGATAAATTGCAAGAATAAGTGCAACAGTTAGTATTGAAAAGATTGAATGGCCTCTTCCAACTCATCTTGTAAAAAGTTTCTTTGATCAAGTTGAATATAGACTTCTAACAGACAGGATCTAAGGTTGGAAAATTTATAAAAATCTTCCCTTTCTTCTATTGGAAAGTCAAGCGTTTTTATCCAAGAAGCTACTTGTTCTTGCTCGATTTTTCCTTGCAAAATAGGTTCATAGAGAACTCTAGCTAAACGCCACTCCTCATCATCGATAAAACGAATTGAAATTCTTCTAAAGACTTGGCCAAGTATGTTCAATCCTTCATGAACTTTGTCATTAGGAAAGTCCGGATGACAAACTACTTCTGTCAAAAGATCAGCTCCATGCGCAACAGCGTGAACCCAGCCATACTGGCTGGAAAAACCTGTTGTATCCTTTTCTTTTTCAAGATAATGTAAGCCTTGATCCAGTAAAATATATCTTATATCGGCTTTTAGTCTTTGATAAAAAATTGATTGCGGATTAGCATCTGCAGATAAGAGGTTGGCATAAACAAGGGCTTTAAAAGAACGCTCAAGTGTTGATAGCCCAATCTTATCAATCTCTTTTTCTACTCCTTCATTGGACGAGATCGTCTCAGCAATGAAATGAAATTGTTCCTGTGTAAACAGTTCTTCTTGAATCCCTCTAGCCAAGCTGGTAAAAACGAGATCATCGCGAATTTCGGGCGAGGGATCTCCCAAATGTTCTAGCAACCACTGGATTTCTTCTTGACGATAGCTTGGTTTTTCTTCTGTTATTTTTCTAAGTAACTCTTGATACATGGTCAAAACCTCTACATTTTTAGCAGCTTGATATAATCCAGACCCCATTTCTCGACAGCATCTAAAACAACTCTGAATTCCTGTCCCATTTCGGTTAAGCTGTACTCAACTCGTGGGGGAACTTCCGCATAGACCTTTCGTTGAATAATCTTATCCTTTTCTAATTGACGGAGATGACGTGTCAAAATAGTTTGAGTAATCCCAGGCAATAATCTCTGCAATTCTTTAAATCGTTTAGTACCCGTACTCAACTGATAAATGATTACCAGTGCCCATTTCCCCGTTAAAACCCTCTGCGTTGTCGCGAATGGACAAATACCATACTCACTCACTTTATTGGGCATAAAATACCTTCTTTCTATTTTTTTAAAAAAATTTATCTTTTAGTATCAACAATAGTACTACTTTTGATACCAGCTATCGAAAAAGTGTCTACTTGTTTTTTTGATTGTAACTGTTACAATTATATCATAAAAAAAGAAATGGAGAATATATATGTCAACAAACTTAGAAATTTTCAATGCTTATAACCAAGCTTTAATTGCTGGTGACTTTCCTGGTGTCTTTGAAACGATGGCAGACGATATTGTCTGGCATCAACCTGGTACTCATAGTATATCTGGTTCAGTTGTTGGTAAGGACCAACTAGGAACTCACCTAGCTACATTTGCTGAGAAAACTAATGGAACCTTTAAGGTGATAACAAATTGGGTTTCTGATAATAAGGATTTTGTCGCAGCTAATGTTACTTTTCTTGGAACACGGGCCGATGGTACTGAACTCAATATGAACGGGATTGATCTCTTCCGTATTGAAGACGGGAAAATCAAAGAAGTTTGGCTCTTCTCTTCAGATCAAGCTGAAGAAGATAGCTTTTGGGGATAAGCAAAACAGATTGGAAAAATCCAATCTGTTTTTGCTTATACTCATAACTCAGCACTGTAGGCGATAATCTGATCAACCGTATCAGACAAGAACTGAATCGTATCCCGAAGTGGTTTGTCAGTCGAGATATCCGCTCCGATGATCATGGCTGACTCAAGTGGGGTCTTGCTGCCACCTGATTTGAGAAGGTCCAGCCAATCTTTAGCTCCGTTTTCGGAGTTCTTCAAATGGAGGTAACCCGCTGTTGAGATAACCAAGCCTGCTGAGTAGGTGTAGCTGTAAAGCCCCATGTAGTAGTGGCTTTGGCGCATCCATGTTAGAGCTGCATCGTCATCGATTTCAACAGCGTCTCCCCAGAATTCGGTCAAGACTTCCTTCATGATGCTGTTGAGCTTGCTAGCGCCGAAGGTTCCACCTTCTTCAATCAGGGTGTATACCTTGCGTTGGAAGGCCGCTTCCAACAGGTGGGTGATGAAGTTGTGGAAGTAGGTATCTGTCAAGCGGTGAGCTAGGGCAAAGCGTTTTTGACGAGGATCGTCAAACTGGTGTTCCAAGTAGTCGCTGAGGAGGAGCTCGTTAAAGGTAGAAGGAGCTTCCACATAGTAGGTCGACATGTGGGCGTTGAAGTAGCTTTGGTTGTTATCTGAGAAGATGAATTGACCAGAGTGTCCAATCTCGTGGATCAGGGTATAGACATCGCTCATGCGACCTGTCCAGCTCATGAGGACATAAGGATGGACACGGTATGGGTCAGCTGCATAACCACCGGAATCCTTGCCTTCATTGGCCGCAAAGTCGACCCAACGTTCGGTTTGGTAGCGGGCGATTTCGCGGGAGTATTCTTCGCCAAGAGGTGCTACAGATTTCATGACCAAGTCATAAGCGTCATCAATGGTGACATCTGGGTTGAGTGCACTATCCAAGTCCAACTTCCAATCAGCAAAGGTCATTTTCTCAAGGCCGTTGACCTTAGCCACGTGTTTGAGGAATTTTTGAGCGACCGGAGCGAAGTCCTTCATGATCAGGTCAATCTGACGATCAAACATGGCACGATCCACTTCCTGCTCAGCTAGGAGGTAGTCAAAGACGGAGTCGTAGCCCCGCATATCTGCAATCAGCTTTTCAGACTTAACTTGAGCTAGATAGGTAGCAGCAGCCGTGTTTTGGTGCTTGCGGAGACCTTCTGAGAAGGAACGAAAGGCTTTTTCACGAACTTCCGCATTCTCATGGTTTTGGTAGAAGTTTTCATAGGTGACAAAACTATTTTTGTAGACTTTTCCATCCACTTCGAAATCAGCCATTTCAAAGTCGCCCGCCCGCATCTTGGTATAGATGTCTTGTGGTCCGTAGAAGACTTCACCAAGGTTGGTCAAGGTCTTTTCCACATCAGCTCCCAAGTAGTGGGCTTTTTTGATTTTGGCCTGACGAATGGCAAAAGTGAGGTGAGGGAGTTGTCCGAGATGTTCAAGGACTTCTTCATCCGCTTCAACTAAGGCATCATCAAAGAAAGAGAGTTCGACGCTGGCCCAAGTTTCGAAATCCATCCCCGCTTGGGCAATTTCTGCAAAAGCTTCATCGCCAAAGTCCGTCGTTTGGGGCATAAAGCTGTAGTTACCAATGTGGCTGAGTTGGATCTGAATTTGTTCAAAGATGGCAAAGGCAGCTTCAAAGTCTTCAAAAGTGTGGAGCTTGCCCTTGTAGTTACGGACAAATTCATTGATTTCCTCGCGAGTCTTTTCGATGGCACGCAAGAAGTCTTCCTGGTCTTGATAGAGGGCTGTGAGGTCCCAGAGTTCGTTCTCAGGAAATTCCGAACGTTTTTTTAATTCCATAGTGTTCTCCTTTTGATCAAATAACTATACTCAGTATAGCAGAAAAGAGGGGAGAATGATAGGCGAAAGGAGAACTTGTCAAAGCTAGCTTTATCCAATGAGAAACCAAGGATTTTCTAGCTTTTTTACTTTCTTTTGGTATAATAAAGTGGAGAAAGTTTTAGGGAGTATATGATGAAGAAAATCTATAAAGTTAGCTTGGCAACGATGACCTTGTTAACCTTGGTGGCATGTGGACCTAAGCGTCGTCCTCGGACGCAACCCTCTACAGCTCAGAGTGAAGTAACAGATGGAAAAAGTTCCAAGAAAGCATCGTCTGGGCATGAGTACTATCAAACGGTTCTTGAACGTTATCAGGCCTACTCTAGGGCTATCGAAGCAGGTGATAGTGCTGGTCTAGAGGCTAAACTAAAAGAAATAGATCCTCAATCTGATGAGTATGTTTATGCCATGTATCTTCAAACACTGGGTAGTAAACTTAACCTTTCCTATTTTTATACAGATTTGGATAAGGATGGGCGGGATGAACTCTTGATTGGGAATGGCCAAACCGTCTCAGCAATCTACTATCTGAAAGGCCAGCAACCAGAATTACTCCATACAGCTTTTGTAGCTTCCTCTGGTGGCTCTCGTTCAGGTTTTCAAATTTTTGAGGATGGCTCGGTCATCTATGCTAGCTTTTCGTCTCTTCAACCAGAAGTAGATTTAATCCATTACAAGTTCCAAAAAGGAAAGCTGGAGACTGTCAATAAGATCCAAATAAAAAATGGGGACGGTCAGAAGCCAGAAAAAGCCTTAGGGATTACAGCAAAAGAATTGGATCAAGCAAAATTTGAATGGAAAGAACTAGGGACTGGTAAGAAGGCGACGAGCCAAGCAAATAACTCAGAGCAGCAAACAAGTAGTTTTCAAGTCCGTGTAGGAGTCTCAGATCTTCGGATTCGTAAAGAGGCATCGATCAAGGGGGAAGAAGTAGGAATGATCCCACAAGGTGTTTATACGATCACAGAGACAGTTTCAGCTGACGGTTATACCTGGGGCAAGCTCCAATCTGGCCAAGGTTGGATCGCGCTTGAATTTACGACGAAAGTGGAAGGGGGAAATGCATCCACTGTTAAAGGATTGAGTGCGGAAGATCAAGAGGATATCCACTCGGTAGTAGAGAACGGGTATGCTCTAATGTATTCTAGATTGGTCAAACCAACCTTTATATTAGACTTATCAAATGATCATAGTGGTATCTATTCTTATACAGAGGGGATGTTCTTAGATTATTTCAATACTTATACTCCAGACACCTATCAACTTGCAGATGTCATTAAAAAATTGGAAGCTAAAGAAACATCAGAATCCATTCAGTCTATGCCTACAGATCAGTTAATTCAACTTGCGAAAGAAAGAAAACAAGGCTGGATATACTCTTCGAAAGATAAGAAGTTTTTTGAATTCGTTCCTGGAGGACGAGGAGGTGCTGGTCCAGCGGTTGTCATTCCTTCAGTGGATGAGTGGGTCGTTGAGAATGATACTGTTACAGTAACAACTAGAGTTAAGACATCTTCTCAACCTTTTGAGCGCTATGTGTTGAAGCGGAGCAAGAAAGACTATTCAGGTGGAGAACACAAAACGCGATTCTATGTCGTTAGTAAAGAAAATGTGTGGAATGGAAAATAGACGGTAGCTATATCTAGCTCTAGAATTTTAAAATAAGTGGAAATCAAATATTCCTCGAAAAAGGCTTTTAAAGCCTTTTTCTTTTGGGCTTGAATATGGTAAAATAAAGGTTATACGTGCTTGGATACAAAGATGAGGATATAACATACAGAAAGGCTGTTGAAATCCATATTTCGTTAAGCGGTTTAATGCCTTTGTATCCTGATTTTTGTAGGCAAGTCGTATAATTTTATCCATCCAAAGGGGATTACAATGACAAAACAAGTGTTTCAAACGACTTTTGCGGGTCGTGAGTTAATCGTAGAGACTGGTCAGGTTGCGAAGCAAGCAAATGGCTCTGTTGTCGTGCGCTATGGTGAGTCAACTGTCTTGACTGCTGCCGTTATGTCTAAGAAGATGGCAACTGGGGATTTCTTCCCACTTCAAGTCAACTACGAAGAAAAAATGTATGCAGCTGGGAAATTTCCTGGTGGTTTTATGAAACGTGAAGGACGTCCTTCAACAGATGCGACCTTGACAGCGCGTTTGATTGACCGTCCGATCCGTCCAATGTTTGCGGAAGGTTTCCGTAACGAAGTGCAAGTCATCAACACAGTTCTTTCTTACGATGAAAATGCATCTGCACCAATGGCAGCGATGTTTGGTTCATCATTGGCTTTGTCTATCTCAGATATTCCGTTTGACGGACTAATCGCTGGGGTACAAGTGGGCTATGTTGACGGGGAAATCATCATCAACCCAACGCAAGAACAAGCTGAGCACTCTCTTCTTGAATTGACAGTAGCTGGTACCAAGCACGCGATAAACATGGTAGAGTCTGGTGCCAAAGAATTGTCAGAAGAAATCATGTTGGAAGCTCTTCTTAAAGGACACGAAGCCGTTAAAGAATTGATTGCTTTCCAAGAAGAAATTGTAGCAGCAGTAGGTAAAGAAAAAGCAGAAGTAGAATTACTTCATGTAGATGCTGAATTGCAGGCTGAAATCATCGCAGGCTACAACAGCGACCTTCAAAAAGCAGTTCAAGTAGAAGAAAAGTTGGCGCGTGAAGCTGCAACTCAAGCAGTCAAAGACCAAGTCACAGCAGTTTACGAAGAAAAATATGTAGACCACGAAGAATTTGACCGTATCATGCGGGATGTGGCTGAAATCTTGGAACAAATGGAACACGCAGAAGTGCGTCGTTTGATCACAGAAGACAAGGTTCGTCCTGATGGTCGTAAGGTCGATGAAATCCGTCCTTTGGATGCGGTTGTTGACTTCGTTCCCCGTGTGCACGGTTCAGGTCTCTTTACTCGTGGACAAACTCAGGCTCTTTCTACCTTGACTTTGGCGCCAATGGGTGAAACTCAAATCATCGATGGTTTGGATCCAGAGTACAAGAAACGCTTTATGCACCACTATAACTTCCCACAATACTCTGTAGGTGAAACAGGTCGTTACGGTGCTCCTGGTCGTCGTGAGATTGGTCACGGTGCTCTTGGCGAGCGTGCTCTTGCTCAAGTATTGCCAAGCTTGGAAGAATTCCCATATGCGATTCGTTTGGTGGCAGAAGTTTTGGAATCAAACGGTTCTTCATCTCAAGCCTCTATCTGTGCGGGAACGCTTGCCCTTATGGCTGGTGGTGTGCCAATCAAGGCGCCAGTAGCAGGGATTGCTATGGGACTGATTTCAGATGGAAACAACTATACCGTATTGACAGATATCCAAGGTTTGGAAGACCACTTTGGAGATATGGATTTCAAGGTCGCAGGTACTCGCGATGGTATTACAGCTCTTCAGATGGATATCAAGATCCAAGGGATTACTGCAGAAATCTTGACGGAGGCTCTTGCTCAAGCCAAGAAAGCCCGTTTTGAAATCCTTGATGTGATCGAAGCAACTATTCCTGAAGTTCGTCCAGAATTGGCTCCAACTGCTCCGAAAATTGATACCATCAAGATTGATGTGGACAAGATTAAGATTGTCATCGGTAAAGGTGGAGAAACGATTGATAAGATCATCGCTGAAACAGGTGTTAAGATTGATATCGATGAAGAAGGAAATGTATCTATCTACTCTAGCGACCAAGATGCCATCAACCGTGCTAAAGAAATCATTGCTGGTTTGGTTCGTGAAGCCAAAGTGGACGAAGTCTACCATGCCAAAGTGGTTCGGATCGAGAAATTTGGTGCCTTTGTTAACCTCTTTGATAAGACAGATGCCCTCGTACACATCTCTGAAATGGCTTGGACACGTACCAACCGTGTCGAAGACTTGGTAGCCATCGGTGATGAAGTGGATGTTAAGATTATCAAGATTGATGAAAAAGGTCGTGTAGATGCTTCTATGAAGGCACTCTTGCCACGTCCACCAAAACCTGAACATTCAGAAGAAAAAGGTGAAAAGGGTCATCGTCATGGCGATCGTCCTCGTCACTACAACAAAGATCACAAACCTAGAAAAGACTTTGCCAAAGATGCAGGTGAAGCAAAGAAAGAATAAGCATTTAAAAGAAAGGAGCACGGTATGGGATGGTGGCGTGAAACCATTGATATTGTAAAAGAAAATGACCCAGCAGCACGTACCTCGCTGGAGGTCCTCTTGACCTATCCAGGCGTCAAAGCGTTAGCTGCTCACCGTGTTTCTCACTTTTTGTGGAATCATGGCTTTAAGCTTCTAGCTCGGATGCACAGTCAGTTCTGGCGTTTTTGGACCCAGATCGAAATCCATCCAGGTGCGACCATTGCTTCGGGTGTCTTTATCGACCATGGAGCAGGCCTCGTTATTGGGGAAACAGCTATTGTTGAAAAAGGCGTCATGCTCTACCATGGGGTGACGCTCGGTGGAACTGGGAAAGATACAGGGAAGCGCCATCCAACGGTTCGTGAGGGAGCTTTGGTCTCCGCTCATGCTCAGGTCATCGGCCCGATTGAGATTGGGGCCAAGGCCAAAGTCGGGGCAGGAGCCGTCGTTGTCTCGGATGTACCGAGTGATGTGACTGTTGTCGGTGTTCCTGCCAAGATTGTTCGGGTGCACGGTCGAAAAGATGAACCGGTCATTCACCAAGAAGAGGAAAAACGCGAATACTACGTGAATAAGATGGAGCACGCCAAGGAAGCTAGTCACCATTCATCAAGTCTTTAGAAAAGTTGGCAAAGTTATCGAAGTGAAATCTGACAGGAGGAACCAACCTGTCAGATTTATCAGATGCTATTTTGAACCAGGTAGTCCTTGAACTGAAAGAAGGCTTGGAGTCAATTTCGCAAGAGTAAAGTCTATCAGTTCTTCTACACAGCTGACTATGTAGATCATCATAACCGAACCTGGGATGCCCGCCATGAAGAGCGGACAGCTGATGCCATGACTTTTTCACTATCGCTTTGACAATAGCAAAGGAACTAGAAAGGTAACTACAAGAATGGCAGTGTATTTTTACGGCTGTATCACCATGGATGGCTACTTGGCAGACAGCCAGCACAGGATAGACTGGCTGCATCAGCTTGGTTCTGTAGAGGATACAGGCTATGATGACTTTTACAGGCGAATGGATATCACCATCATGGGCAAGCGGACCTTTGAGGAAATCCAAGATTTGCAAGATGTAGAAAGTTTTTATCAAGCTACGGAAAACTATGTCTTTACGCATGATAGGCACCTGCCTGTCAGCAATTACCAGCCAGTAGCTGGGGATGTGGTGGACTTTGTTCACCAGATTGACAAAGGTAAAAATGTCTTTGTGATTGGTGGTAATTCCTTGGTAGGACCGCTCTTGGATGCGGATCTTTTCGACCACCTCATTATTCAGATAGCGCCCCTTATCCTAGGAAAGGGGGTTCCCCTCTTTACCCAAGAGGAAGGGCAGCGCTTTTACCAACTGGATAGCCTCAGACAATTTGGCCCTTTTGCAGAGCTGGTTTTCAGCCGAAAAAGTCAGAAATAGAGAAGGGAGTGGACCGCATGATTAAAATTTACGACACCATGACCCGCAGCCTACGTGAATTTGTGCCCATTGAAGAGGGCAAGGTTCGCATGTATGTCTGCGGTCCGACGGTTTATAACTATATCCATGTCGGCAATGCCCGCTCAACAGTAGCTTTTGACACAGTTCGTCGCTATTTTGAGTATCGGGGATTTGAGGTCAATTATATTTCCAATTTTACAGATGTAGATGATAAGATTATCCATCGCGCCAGGGAAGAAGGCATCACTCCCAAAGAAGTGGCTGACAAGTATATCGCTGCTTTTCGTGAGGATGTGACGACCTTAGGTGTCAAGCCGGCTACTCAGCATCCGCGCGTGATTGACTTTATGGAGGCAATCATTGACTTCGTGCGGACTTTGGTGGACAAGGGCTACGCCTATGAGTCAGAGGGCGATGTCTACTTCCGTGTGGAAAAATCTCACAATTATGCCAAACTAGCTAACAAAACCTTGGCAGACTTGGAATTGGGTGCTTCTGGTCGGACAGACGAGGAGACTGCTCGTAAGGAAAATCCAGTGGACTTTGCTCTCTGGAAGGCAGCTAAGCCGGGCGAGATTTCTTGGGACAGTCCTTGGGGAGCAGGTCGTCCGGGCTGGCACATTGAGTGTTCG
>CABREZ010000045.1 GCA_902470035.1 uncultured Streptococcus sp.
TAGTGATGGTGGGCTTGTCTCAGTTGATTTGGAAACGAGTCCAGTCATTTATCACCATTCAGGGAGGTTAGTATGAAAAAATATCAACGCATGCATCTGATTTTTATTAGACAATACATCAAGCAAATCATGGAATACAAGGTGGATTTTGTGGTAGGTGTGTTGGGAGTCTTTCTGACTCAAGGCCTAAACCTCTTGTTTCTCAATGTCATCTTTCAACACATCCCCTCGCTAGAAGGTTGGACCTTTCAAGAGATTGCCTTTATCTATGGATTTTCCTTAATTCCAAAGGGATTAGATCATCTCTTTTTTGACAATCTCTGGGCTTTAGGTCAACGACTAGTTCGAAAAGGGGAGTTTGACAAGTATCTGACTCGTCCTATCAATCCTCTCTTTCACATCCTCGTTGAGACCTTTCAGATTGATGCCTTGGGTGAACTTTTGGTCGGTGGAATCTTACTAGCGACAACGGCGGCTAGCATTGCTTGGACTCTTCCAAAATTCCTGATTTTTCTAGTTTGTATTCCTTTTGCGACCTTGATTTATACTTCCTTGAAAATTGCAACAGCCAGCATCGCTTTTTGGACCAAGCAGTCAGGTGCCATGATTTACATTTTTTATATGTTTAATGATTTTGCCAAGTACCCGATTTCCATTTACAATTCGCTCCTTCGTTGGTTAATTAGCTTTATTGTGCCTTTCGCCTTTACAGCCTACTATCCTGCCAGCTATTTCTTGCAGGACAAGGATGTCTTCTTTAATATTGGTGGTTTGATTCTGATTTCTCTTATCTTCTTTTGCATCTCTCTGAAACTCTGGGATAGGGGATTGGATGCCTACGAAAGTGCGGGATCGTAAGAGCTAGAGTAAGACTAAAATCAAGAAAGGAACTTATGATGCTTGTTATTAAAGAAGTTAAGGATGAGAGCAAAAAATGACAGTTGTCGCTGAGATTTTAAAGGATTTGCCAGAATAGTTTGGAATACCAGAAAGCACATAAGCCTACATCGAAGGAGCCAAGGACTTGAAGGCGTAGACCGCCTTTCAGGAGAGTAATTTGCTTGGCTTTGTAAGCTTGTCCTATTCTAGTGAAGATTGTGCAGAAATTGATTGTCTCGGTGTAAAAAAAGCTCATCAAGGTAGAGGAATTGGGAGTCAATTGCTTGCTACTTTAGAGAGTGAAGCCGGCAAAAATGTTGATTTTTTGCAGGTGAAAACAGTGGCAGAAGGCTCTAATAAAGATTATGACCGAACCAATGTCTTTTATCGCAGTCTTGGATTTAAAAAACTAGAGATTTTTCCGCAACTGTGGGGGCCTCAAAATCCTTGTCAGATTTTGATTAAAAAGATGAATTAAGAATCCCTTGACATCCTTCCTTATAGTGCTATACTATAAGGGTAATCGCCGATTTAGCTCAGTTGGTAGAGCAACGCACTCGTAACGCGTAGGTCACAGGTTCGATCCCTGCAATCGGCATCAAACTATACAAGAAAAAGCCTATTGTGACGGGCTTTTTTTGATGTTGAATCACTTTTTGTACCAAAATTTGTACCAAATTATTATAAAAGTTTTCGGATGTTTTCAAATTCATCGTTAATCTTATTGATCGACATGGACTTTGATTTATTTAATGAAGGAGAAGAATCATCCCCTAAAAATGGATAGTTCATCTGGCTCATTCATGTTCATGTAACCAGATAGTCCGATAATTTGACCACTTATCCAAATTTCCTTGTCACCCTTGCCTCTGTTTGTTATAGTAGGATTATTAAAAGAAGCTAGTCTTCTGATAACATTACAAAAAGAGGTAGTATCATGAAAAAATTAATTGGTTTTGGATTTATCCTTGCAGCTCTCGCCGTCATCACCTTTAGTATCATTGGTTATCCGAAAATAGATGCCAATCTTTGGCCCTTGGTTCCAGTTGTCTTGTTTGCTTTCTTTACGCTTGAAAATGCACTCAAGAAAGACTACAAGTCCAGCTTGATTTGTGCAGTGATTGGATTCATCATTGCCAATGCCATCTATGATCTTCTTCCGATTTCAAATGGGGTCGTGATTACTGCGGGTGTCTTGGCTTGTCTTGGCCTCGGCTTTCTCTTTCCAGATGCACCAAAAGAAAAATAATGCTTCCGCTTTTATTCGCTCTGGGGGCTTGGTAGGAAGAGATTTCTTCAGACCAAGTCCTTTTTAGCTGTCTGAAAGAACCACTTAGGGGCTGAAAATAACCACTTACTGAAAAGGACTTGTAAGATTTTGAACAGCTGTTATAATGTTACTAACAAAGGTTAAGAAAGGAGTCCTATGAAAGTACGCATCGAATTAGATCCTCAGATGGATGAGCCAGAAATGATCATCCGGGCTCCTCGATTGACGGAAGATGTCGCCCGCTTGCAACAGTTGATCTTGGAGCAAAAAATGACACCCTTGACCTTTTACAAGGATCGCAGCGAATACTTTGTAGATGTGTCAGAAATTCTCTTCTTTGAGACAGATGGTGAAAAGATCTATGGGCATACTAGAGAAGAAGCCTATGAGGTCCGTCAAAAACTCTATGAGTTGGAAGAGATCTTGCCGATTGCTTTCTGTCGTATCTCCAAGTCGACCATCGTCAATACCAAGCAGATTTATTCCATCGAAAAATCTTTTTCGGGAACCAGTACAGTGAACTTTTATCAAACCCATAAACAGGTACACGTGTCCCGACACTACTATCAACTCTTAAAAGAACGGTTAAAGGAAATGAGGTAACAAGATGAAAAATAAATTAATTGGGGTTTTCTTAATCCTCCTAGCAGCTCTAGTGCTCTTACAAGGCTATTTTTTAAAATGGGAGATCAGTATTTGGACGCTGGCTTGGGTTGTCTTGCTAGCAGTCCTTTCTCTCTCAAGTTTTTTGAAGCAGCACTTTGGCTGGGGCTTCCTATATGGGATCTTGGCTCTCTTCTCCCTTAATGGCCAATACCATTTTCTTCCAGTATCCAATTCGGTGGTCATCTTTTCTTCTATTTTAGCGGTGCTTGGTCTGAATATTCTCTTTAAGCCCTCTAAAAAAGCAAAAGCGACTTGGAACTCCTACTCAGCAGGATCATCTTCCCAAACTGCTGGCAATGACATCGATGTCTCCTTCTCTACAGTGACCAAGTATTTGAATGACCAGAATTTTACGGGCGGAAGTGCCGATGTGAGCTTAGGAGAAGCTTCTATCTATTTTGACAATTGCCGGATCGAAGGGCCGTCAGCTCAGTTTGCGGTGGATGTTTCCCTTGGAAGTTTGAGTCTCTATGTCCCGAGCGACTGGCGGGTTCATGTCAATGTAGAAAGTTCTCTGTCAGCTATCCAACACCAGGAAAATCCTAGCAATTTAACCAGCAAGGACTTTTACATCGTCGGAGAGGTCTCACTGGGGAACCTAGAAATCATCTATGTAGGTGAGAATTCCTTTTCATAAGCCGATCTAAGAAAAACTTATTCAAAGGTCTTGCCAAGAGAAAGTTTTTTTGGTAATATAGTACGGTATGTGGTGCTAGCACATCCGTAATATTAGATCTAATAGGAGGCAAAACAGAATGGCTAAAGTATGTTATTTTACTGGTCGTAAGACTGTATCAGGAAACAACCGTTCACACGCGATGAACCAAACCAAACGTGCCGTAAAACCAAACCTTCAAAAAGTAACTGTCCTTATCGATGGTAAACCTAAAAAAGTTTGGGCTTCAGCTCGTGCATTGAAATCTGGTAAAGTAGAACGCGTTTAATCAGAAATGAGGATCTCTTGGAGGTCCTTTTCTTTTTTCTTTATTTTTTATCTTTTTGGACATTTGTATCAACCGATAGGAGAAAGATGTATCCCTTTTACACGCGCCCTCTTTTATGGTAAAATAGAATATAAAATACTTTTGAGGTAGAAATTATGACAGTAAAAATCAATACAAAAGATGGTCAAATTGAATTGACCGATGATGTCATCGCAACTGTTGTAGGCGGTGCAGCCACTGAAATTTTTGGAGTGGTTGGAATGGCTAGCAAAAACGCGATTAAAGATAATTTCCAAGCTCTCTTAGGTAAGGAAAACTACTCTAAGGGTGTCGTTGTGAAAACAGCGGAAGCAGGAAGTATTGCGGTTGATGTTTACACTGTTTTGAGCTATGGTACAAAAATTAGCGAAGTCTCAAAAAATATTCAAGAGCGTGTCAAATTCAGTCTAGAAAATCAACTTGGAATCACAACGGATACAGTCAACGTCTATATCCAAAACATTAAAATTGTGGGAGAATAATCGTGTCTAAAATTACAACTAGTTTATTTCAAGAAATGGTCCAAGCAGGGGCTACTCGCTTAAATAAACAAGCCGAGTATGTCAATTCATTGAACGTTTTTCCTGTACCAGACGGTGATACTGGAACCAATATGGGGATGACCATTGAAAATGGTGCAAAAGAAGTAGCCGATCGCTCTGCTTCAACTGTTGGAGAAGCAGCAAATATCTTTGCGAAAGGGCTTTTGATGGGAGCGCGTGGAAACTCAGGAGTGATTACGTCACAATTGTTCCGCGGATTTTCTCAAAGTGTCAAAGACAAGGATGAATTGGATGGAGCAGCTCTTGCGGCAGCCTTTCAAGCAGGGGTTGAAGTAGCCTATAAAGCGGTGATGAAGCCTGTAGAAGGAACTATCTTGACCGTATCTCGTGGTGCTGCCATCGGTGCCAAGAAAAAAGCAGAATCTACCAATGATGCCGTCGAAGTCATGCGTGCGGCCCTTGAAGGAGCTAAGACAGCTCTTGCCAAAACACCAGATATGCTTCCTGTATTGAAGGAAGTCGGTGTGGTGGACTCTGGTGGTCAAGGTTTGGTCTTCATTTATGAAGGGTTCCTATCAGCTTTGACAGGAGAATTTATCGCTTCTGAAGAATTTGTGGCGACTCCAGCAACCATGTCAGAAATGATTAACGCAGAGCACCACAAGTCAGTAGCAGGTCATGTGGCAACTGAAGATATCACCTTTGGTTACTGTACAGAAATCATGGTCGCTTTGAAACAAGGCCCAACCTATGTGAAAGACTTTGACTACGACGAATTCCGTAACTATTTGAACAATCTTGGGGATTCTCTACTAGTGGTTAATGATGACGAAATCGTCAAAGTCCATGTCCATACTGAAGATCCAGGTCTTGTTATGCAAGAAGGATTGAAATATGGTAGCTTGGTCAAGGTAAAAGTCGACAACATGCGCAACCAGCACGAAGCACAAGTTGAAAAAGAAGAGCGTCAAGCGAAACCAGCTGAAGCAAAAGAATATGCCATCATCGCAGTCGTTGCGGGTGACGGATTAGCGGATATCTTCAAAGCGCAAGGTGTGGATTACATCATCTCTGGTGGTCAAACTATGAACCCATCAACAGAAGACTTTGTCAAAGCTGTTGAAGAGTTGAATGCGCGCAACATCATTATCTTGCCAAATAACAAAAATATCTTGATGGCCGCTCAATCAGCAGCAGAAGTCATTGAACAACCTGCAGCTGTAGTAGAGACCAAGACCATCCCTCAAGGATTGACCAGTCTTCTTGCCTTTGATGAGAGCAAGTCTATTGAAGAAAACCATGATCGAATGGCAGCAGCGATTGAAGATGTAGTGTCAGGTAGTGTGACGACAGCCGTTCGTGATACAACCATTGATGGTCTTGAAATCCATGAAAACGACAATCTTGGAATGGTCGATGGTAAAATCGTTGTTTCCAATCCAGATATGATGGAAACCTTGACTGCTACCTTTGACAAGATGTTGGACGAAGATAGTGAAATTGTGACTATCTATATCGGTGAAGATGGTCAAGAAGATCTAGCCAATGAGTTGGCTCAAAACTTGATGGCTAAATATGAAGATGTCGAAGTCGAAATTCATCAAGGAAATCAACCGGTTTACCCATATTTGTTTAGCGTTGAATAATCAAAAAATTTCAAAAATAGCAGGAAAAAGAGCCAAAAAAACGTTTTTTGGCTCTTTTGTTTGATAAAAACAGTTTTATGAAAGCGATTAGATAGGTGTTTTTAGACAATTTTTGTTTGATATGTTATACTTTAGAAAAATGGAAATAGGAGAAAAAAGCAAATGAAAAAGGTAATCTGCTTTTTAGGAGCTTTGCTTTTTGTGATGACGGGTTGTGCTACTAAGTCTCAGTCCACAGAAACATCAAAAAGCTCAACCACTACTTCGATAGAAAAAAGTGAAACTGTTACAAGTGAGGCAAAGGAAGAAACTAAGGTTCTCACTGCTGAAATCAATGGCAATCAACATCGTTACACCATCACAACAAAAGGTGATAAGGTTCAGAAATTGAAGTTAGATGTTTTATCGGCCCTGCCAGAAAAAATTGCTACTAATTCAGCTAATCTAAGTCCTGAAGAGATGACAAAAATTATTAATGAAGGCTTGCAGTCAGATTCAGAATACAAGGCTCTGAAAGACATGGCTGGCTTCAGTATCGAATATAAGGTCACTCCAGAGAAAAAATTAGCCTCAACGGTCTCTGTTGATATGGAAACCATTGATTGGGACAAGGTTAAAGACCTATCTTACTTTAAAGATCTTGGTATCGGTGACCTAAAAGACATCAAGGCATCGACTGTTTTCACAGGATTAAAACTCCACGGTTTCAAAGAAGAAACGCCAGCACCATAGGTTCGGACTCTTGTCCGGCCTTTTTTATTTTCCATGACATTTGTCATGTCAGCCAGTGACAAAATCATCTAGTAGCCTGTTATTCCTTTCGCTATAATAAAGTCAGAAAGTAAGAGGTAAGGAAAAATGAAACAATGGTTCTATAAAGTGTTTACGTTAACAGTGGTTGGGATGGTCGTCTATTTGATCTTTTCAAAGGATGATAGCCTCTATTACCATTTCCCTTGGGAATTATTTGCGGGGATTGGCATCATGAGCTGGGCAGTCCAAGAAGGGCTAAAAATGGTCAAGGCTGTTAAAAAGGAGATGGAGCAATGAAAAAGAAACTTGAAATTGGATTGGTAGCTGCTCTGTGTTTGGTCCTTTGGGCAACAGAGGTTACGACGGGATGGTTTTCTGCCCATTTTCCTAGCTGGTTTTTCCAAACGGTTTGGGGAGTGACCTTGGTCGTCTATGTCATCATTCCAGCTGGCCAAGTCTGGTTGAAAGGAGAGTCTCATGAGTGTCATTAGAATTGAGAACTTGAAGAAAAGTATTAAAGGAAAAGTGATTCTAGAAGATCTTTCTTTCAGGGTTGAACGGGGAGACTGTTTGGCTTTGATTGGCCCTAACGGAGCAGGGAAGACGACCTTGATGAATTGCCTCCTAGGAGATAGGAAGGCAACTTCTGGAACCATTGAAATAGAGGGAAAAGCTCCTGGTCATCCTCAATTGAAGACTAGTATCTCTTATCTCCCTCAAGAGAATGCTATCGTGCAAAAGTTAACCGTGCAGGAACTAATTAGTTTCTTTCGCTCCATCTATCCCAATCCCTTAACGGTCTGTGAAATCGATGAGCTATTGCGTTTTAGTCTAGAACAAAAGAAACAATTGGCCAGTAAGCTGTCTGGTGGGCAAAAACGTCTCCTATCCTTTGTCCTGACCTTGATTGGTCGTCCCAGTCTCCTGTTTTTGGATGAGCCAACGGCTGGCATGGATACGTCCACTCGCCAACGCTTTTGGGAGATTGTCGGGGATTTAAAGGAACAAGGCGTCACCATTGTCTATTCTTCCCATTACATTGAGGAAGTAGAGCATACAGCTGATCGGATCTTGGTCTTGCATCAGGGACGTTTGCTTCGGGATACGACGCCATTAGCTATGAGAAGTGAAGAGGTAGAAAAACATTTTACCCTGCCTTTGCGCTACCAAGCTCTAGTGGCAGGGATGGACGGAATTGGTCAAGTGACGGTCAAACCCGATGCCCTTCAAGTTGTGACAGGTGATGCCAATCGCTTGTGGACGCGATTGCAAGAAGAAGGCTGTTCGATCCAAGAGATTGAAGTGACCAATCGAAGTTTATTGGATTCTATTTTTGAAAATACAAAGGAAGTAGGTATAGAAGATGAAACGCATGAAAGCTCTCGGCGTGGTTGAGTGGCATTTGACCAGACGCCAAGCCATTTATTACTTGTTATCAATTGGGATGCCCACGGCCTTTTATCTCTTCTTTTCAGGGATGTACCAGGACACACCAGGGGCACCCGCTCACTTTATGAGGGATTATCTCCTCTCTATGACGGCTTTTTCCATGATGTCTACGGCTCTATTTTCCTTTCCAACAGTTCTTGAAACCGATCGACTCAATAATTGGCAAAAAGTATTGCGCCATACCCCGGTATCTATGGTAGAATATTATCTAATAAAGGTTGCGGGTCTCTTTGTAGACTTTCTCCTATCCATTGGGGTCGTCTTTACCGTGGGTCATGTGGTGCGGCATGTGAACATGTCTCTACAGGATTGGGTCTTAGCGGCCTTCCTTCTCATCCTAGGAAGTCTAGCTTTTGTAGCTATCGGTCTGGTCTTGACCTTGCTTCCTTCCAGTCAATTGATGTCGGTTGCGGGCAATCTCCTCTATATGGGACTGGCTGTTATGGGTGGCCTATGGATGCCCATTAGTGTCTTTCCAGAATGGATGCAAGCCATCGGCAAATGCCTACCAACCTATCAATTGATGGAACTGATCAAGACCTTTTTAAACAAGGGGCAGGTCAATGGCTTTGCTAGTGTCTATTTAATCTTGTTTACCCTGGTCTTGTTTACCCTTGTCATCGTCTATCGTCGTCATTCTGAGGTTCGTGCATGATTGAAAAACTCAAGCGTATTCATTATATGTTTTACGCTAGCCTAGTCTTTATGGGATTCCCATTTATCTCTATTTTATTGGGTGAGGTTCCCTACTGGCACTTCTTTTTAGCCCTCTTGTTTATTGCTTCCTATCTAGGAATCTTGATTACTGAAAACAAAAAGCTGATCTGGATTTGTTGGCTGTACCTCCTAGCCTATGTAGCAGGAAATACTCTTTTTATTAACGCCAACTATTTTTGGTTTTATTTCTTCATCAGTAACCTGTTAGTCTATCACTTTGAGATTAGCAATTTTCGCTCTCCTTATCTTTGGACAGTTTTTCTATCGCAATTCCTACTTTTTGGAGTTATCTTTTTCAAACAGAATGCGATGGAGTATGAATGGGTATTTTTAATCATCATTTTCTTTTTTACCCATGCCATGACCTACGGCATGATTCGGATTCGGATGGTGGAAGAGTTGAAAGCTGACCATGCCAAGCAAAATGCCCAGATCAATCTCTTGCTGGCAGAAAACGAGCGCCATCGGATTGGCCGTGATCTACATGACAGTCTAGGCCATACCTTTGCCATGCTTAGTGTCAAGGCGGATCTGGCCGATCAATTCTTAGCATTAGGACAGGTTGAGAAGGCTCAGGAGCAGGTACAAGAGATTCAAGCCATCAGCCAAGAGTCCATGCACCAAGTCCGAGAGATTGTGGAAAACTTGAAGCAGCGAACCCTGGCAAGAGAGCTGGAAACCGTCAAGCAAATGCTGGAAGTAGCTCAAGTCAAAGTAGAGATTCAAAACGAGCTCGATACAGCTAGTATCTCACCAATCCTAGAGTCTGCTCTGGCTATGGTGTCTCTGGAATTAGCCACCAATATGATCAAACATGCCAAAGCGACGCAGGCCCTTCTCTCTTATCGGTCCACCGAAACAGGGGTGGAAATGGTCGCAGAAGACAATGGTATCGGCTTTGATAAGGTCTCCGATAAGGACCTGCACTCGATCCGCGAACGGATTGCCTTATTGGGAGGAGAGTTAGAGATCAGTCATCGTCACAAGCCAACCCGCATAGAAATACGGATCCCCTATCAAGAAAGGAAATAAGATGCGCTTATTAGTTGCAGAAGACCAAAGTATGTTGCGCGATGCCCTCTGCCAGCTTTTGCTTTTGCAAGAGGATGTAGACGAAGTCTTGCAGGCTGGAGACGGGCAAGAAGCTATTCGTTTACTCGAAACCCATCCAGTTGATATTGCTATCTTAGATATTGAGATGCCCATCAAAACAGGGCTAGAAGTGTTAGAATGGGCTAAAAGTCAACAACCCCAGCTCAAGGTTGTCATCGTTACCACCTTTAAGCGGCCGGGCTACTTTGAGCGGGCCCTCAAGGCTGGAGTCGATGCCTATGTCTTAAAAGAACGTCGCATCACGGACTTGATGGCTACTCTTCATACAGTTTTGGCAGGGCAAAAAGAATATTCTCCTGAATTAATGGAGGGAATCCTAACCCATCCCAATCCTCTAAGCTCTCAGGAGCAAGCGGTCCTAAAAGAAGTTGCAAAGGGAGCTTCTAATCAAGAAATTGCTGATCGTTTATTTCTTTCTAACGGGACTATCCGCAATTACATGTCGGCTATTCTGACCAAGTTGAATGCAGAGAATCGGACGGAAGCAGCAAAGATCGCCCAAGAAAAGGGATGGCTATAAGCAAGCAAAGTTTCTAGGATTCCTAGAGACTTTTTT